>JAOUPZ010000038.1 GCA_029879595.1 Deltaproteobacteria bacterium
ACACCCCCAGCTCCCGGAACCCCGGCGCCACCCCGTGGGCCAGCCGCGCCGCCGCGCCACCGGCGGAAGACTCCCGCCGCCTCAGCAGCACGATGGGCCGTTCCGGGGCCAGCAGCAGGTCTTCCTCGTCCGGGGATATGGCACAGAGTTCCCGGGCCGCATCCAGGTCGCGCGCCATTATTGCAAAGGGCTTGTCCTCCCTGTGCTTGCGCGAGCGCAGGCTGCCCACCGCCGTCTCGGAGAAGGGGTCGCAGGCCAGATGGAACCCTCCCAGGCCCTTGATGGCCAGCACCTGCCCCTGCGCCAGCAGCCCCGCCGCCGCCTCAAGGGGGTCGCCCTCCACCGGACGGCCCCGGCTGTCCAGCAGGCTCAGCCGCGGACCGCAGGCCGGACAGGCCACCGGCTCGGCATGAAAACGCCGCCGCTCCGGGTCGCGGTATTCCTCCAGGCAGGCCGGACAGAGCACAAAGCCGGCCATGGTGGTCTTTTCCCGGTCGTAGGGGATGTCGCGGATGATGGTGAAGCGGGGCCCGCAGTCGGTGCAGTTGATGAAGGCATAGCCAAAGCGTCTATCGGCCGGGTCCTCCAGTTCCTCCAGACAGGCCGGGCAGGTGGCGATATCCGGCGAGATCAGGGTGAACCTGTCCCCGTCCTGATCGCTGGCCTCAATCCTGAAGCCCCGTTCCCCCCTGGGCTGGATATCGCTGCGCACCAGCCGCTCCACCCGGGCCAGGGGAGGCAGCGTGTCTTTGAAATCGGCAAGAAAGCCCTCCAGGGCTTCCGGAGGCCCTTCCAGCTCTATCAGAACGCCCCGTCCCCCGTTGTTTACAAATCCTCCCAGGGCGTGCTTGCCGGCGAGTCTGTGCACGAACGGCCTGAAGCCCACCCCCTGCACCGTGCCCTGAATTTCCAGGCGGATCCTACCGGAAGCACTCACTCCGACCGCTTCCCCGCCAGGACTTCCCCCAAGGTGTCTGTCCATAGGCTCACTCGCCCTCGAATTCCTTCAGGCGCAACTCGGCGCCCTGGATGATCGTGGCGCCATAGGCCCCGCACTGGGGGCACGGAGCCAACCCCCCGGCGCACGGGAAGTTGGCCGCACAGCCGCGGCAGACTCCCACCACTGCGATGTTTTCAATGCACAGCTCAGCCCCCTGTACCGGGGTGCTGCGCGTGGCGGCGTCAAAGCAGAAGGCCAGGGCCTCCGGTTCCACCCCGGATATCTCCCCCACCTCCAGCACCACCCGGGAGATGGTATTGATTCCCTCCCGGGCCGCCAGCCTGGTCAGCATCTCCACGATATCCTGGCTCAGCGCCAATTCGTGCAAGGAGTCTCTCCGTTCAGTTCGCCCCGGCCCGCGGCCCCTCCGGGGCCTCGCCGTTCTGCAGGGCCTGCAGCACTTCCAGCACGCTGCGGGCGGCCCGGGGCAGGCATTCCTCAATGGGTGGTGAAAGCTCCATGCCCATATCGGGGTACTTGCCGATGGACACGGCCACCAGGTGGATTTCCGGCAGGTGCCCCAGCAACTGGGCCGATTCAACCAGATCCTTCAGCCCAATGTCGTGGGCGCTCAAAGTCACGGGAAACTGCGCCGAATGTCGGGGCCGCAACACCCGGATCGTTCCCGGCGGATTGCCGTCCAGGGTGGCATCAATGATCACCACCACCGGGAAATCCTCCAGGTAGGACAACAGGTTGAAGCCGCCTGTTCCCCCGTCCAGCAGGGTCACCCCCTGCAGCAGGGCTGACATTTCCAGCAATCCCCCAGCAGAGAGAAACTCCGCTTCCTCCAGTTTTCTGACGGTATGCACCCCCACGCCCTCGTCCCCCATCAGGACGTTTCCTATCCCCATTACCAGTATCGGCCGCGATGCGTTTTTTTGCTCCACCCGGAAATCATCTCCCCTGCGGGGGCCGGCCAGTTGTTTTGATCAATGGCCGACCCCGGTTCCCTCCTCAATCCTTCTCCAGCACCTTGAAGCCGTTGAAAATGGAGGAGAACAGCCCCTTGCGCTCCCGCTGATCATGGAAGTTGATGATGTACAGGTGAAAAATGAGGAACACCGCGAAGAACCACATGGAAATGTGGTGCCACTGGCGAAGCGATTCCTCGCTTTCGAAGAACCTCATCACCCAGGTAAACAGACCGGGAAACCAGGATGCGCTCATCCCGGCATACAGGGTAAATCCGGACAGCACCTGGAACAGGCTTACCAGCCCCAGCACCAGATAGGATGCGCAGGCCAGGGCGTTATGCCCGGCGCTGTGCCTGGTGTCATAGCCCTTCACCTGAAGTATATCCGTCATGAACACCCGGAACACCTCGCCCCACTGCTCTTTCTTCAGCATGACGATGGCACTCCAGCGGGCATGGGCGTTCCCGGCAAAGGACCAATACAGCCGGATAATCCAGGCGGCCACGAATATGTAGGCCGCCAGGAAGTGAATGAACCGGTTGATGCCGAACCAGTAGGAAAATGACGCCTCGGACGAGTTCATGAGGGCCGGTGGGTTGCCGATTATATATCCGGTGACACCCAGGACAATCAGGCTCAGGGCATTTAACCAGTGAAACAGCCTGACCGGTTTCTCCCAGACGTACACCAACCGCAAACTTCTGCTCTGGCTAGTCATGGCTGCCTCCTAGAAAACGTCCAGCTTATGGCTGTATGTGCCGTCCTCGTCGTAAAGGTGCACCGCGCAGGCGATGCACGGATCGAACGAATGGATGGTACGCAGGATCTCCACCGGTTGCTCCGGATCGGCCACCGGGGTCCCCACCAGGGCGGCCTCATAGGCCGAACGCTGCCCCTGGGGATCACGCGGTGAGGCGTTCCAGGTGCTGGGCACCACCAGCTGGTAGTTGTCGATCTTCCGGTTCTTGATGACTATCCAGTGGGCCAGGGCTCCACGGGGAGCCTCGGTCATGCCCACCCCCCTGGCTTCCGCCGGCCAGCTTTCCGGCTCCCAGCGCTCCCCGTTGAAGGTGCTGGTATCGCCGTTCTTGATGTTGGCCAAAAGCTGGGCATAGAACTCCTTGGACCAGTTGGAGACAAGCTGGGTCTCCAGCCCCCGGGCCGCAGTGCGTCCCAGCGTGGAGAACAGGGCCGCCACCGGCACGTTGAGAGCCTTGAGGGCGGAGTTGACCACCTCCTGGGCATCCTCGCGGCCAGAGGCGTATGCCACCAGCATCCTCGCCAGGGGGCCCACCTCCATGGGCTTGCCCTTCCAGCGCGGGGTCTTGAGCCAGCTGTACTTCTGATCCACGTTCAACTGGTCATAGGGCGGCTTGGGCCCGGTGTAGTTCAGCTTGGTCTCCCCGGCGTAGGGATGCCGGCCGGCCTGATCGCCGTCGGAATACTCATACCAGGAGTGTGAGATGAACTCCTGGATTTCCTCGGCGTTGTTGCCGTCCACGGGCAGCACCTCGGCCAGATTGCGGCCCACGATGATCCCCCGGGGGAACTTGAAGCTGTCCGGGTTGTTGTACCCGGCCGTGGGCAGGTCGCCATAGGCCAGGTAGTTTTCCAGCCCGCCGCCGATGGCGCCCCAGTCCTTGTAGAACCCGGCCACGGCGAGGAGATCCGGAATGTAGACCTGCTCGATGAACTCCCGCGCATGGTCGAACAGTGTTCCCACATGGGCCAGCCGGTCGGCGTTGAGCGCGTTCACCTCCTCGGTATTGATGGCGCAGGGCACCCCGCCTACCAGATAGTTGGGATGGGGGTTCTTGCCGCCGAAGATGGTGTGCACCTTGACCAGCTCCTTCTGCCATTCCAGGGCCTCCAGGTAGTGGGCCACCCCCAGCAGATTGACCTCGGGGGGCAGCTTGTAGGCCGGGTGGCCCCAGTAGGCGTTGGCGAAGATGCCCAGCTGGCCGGACTCGGCGAAGGCCTTGACCCGCGCCTGGACGTCGGCGAAGTACTTGGGCGAGCTCTTGGGCCAGCGGGAGATGGATTTCTGGATTTCCGATGTCTGCCGGGGGTCCGCCTTGAGGGCGTTCACCACATCCACCCAGTCCAGTGCGTGCAGGTGATAGAAATGCACCACATGATCCTGCATGTACTGGGCGCAGAACATCAGGTTGCGGATCAGCTCGGCATTGGGGGGAACGCTTATTCCCAGGGCGTCCTCCACGGTCCGCACCGAGGCCAGGGCGTGCACGGTGGTGCACACTCCGCAGGCCCGCTGGGTATAGGCCCAGGCGTCACGGGGATCGCGCCCCTGCAGGATGATCTCCAGCCCGCGCACCATGGTGCCCGAGCTGTAGGCGTCCACGATCTTGCCGTCCTTTATTTCCGCCTCAATTCTGAGGTGTCCCTCGATCCTGGTTATCGGATCAACTACGACTCGCTTGGCCATTATTCACCTCCTTTGTCTTGGTCCTTCTCGCCATCGGCCTTGCGGCGCAGGCCGGCATAGGCGGCATGGGCCGCCACACCGGCGGCAGCGGCGGCAACCGCCGTCAGCCCGATGGAATCGGCGGTGGACTCGATGCCGAACCCGGGGAAGGAAGGAAGTTCTTCGTAAAATGGCCCGTTGTCCCAGAAACCTGCCTCGGAGCACCCGATACAGCCATGACCGGACTGGATGGGGAAGCTCACTCCCTCGTTCCAGCGGGTTACGGCACAGGCGTTGTAGGTGGTGGGACCGCGGCAGCCCAGTTTGTACAGGCAATAGCCTTTGCGGGCGTTCTCATCATCGAAGCTTTCCGCGAACAGCCCCGCATCAAAGTTGGGGCGGCGGTAGCAGGTATCGTGCACCCGGCGCGAATAGAAGGCCTTGGGCCGGCCCTGGCTGTCCAGCTGGGGAATCCGCCCGAAGGTCAGCAGATGCACGATGGTGCCGGCCATCACCTCGCCGATGGGCGGGCAGCCGGGCACATTGATGATGGGCTTGCCGGATATGATCTTGTGAATGGGGGTGGCCGATGTGGGATTGGGCCGGGCCGCCTGCACGCAGCCATTGGAGGCGCAGCTGCCCCAGGCTACTATGGCCTGGGCGTCCCGTGCGGCCTCGGTGACTATGTCCAGGGCCGTGCGCCCCCCGATGCAGCAGTGCACCCCGCCGTCGGCGGTGGGAACCGAGCCCTCCACCAGCATCAGGTACTGCCCCTTGTATTTGGTCATGGTGTCGTGCAGTGATTTTTCCGCCTGGTGTCCCGCCGCGGCCTGCAGGGTCTCGGTGTAATCCAGGGAAATCTTGTCCAGCACGATGTCCGCCACCAGGGGGTGGGAGGATCGGATGAAGGACTCACTGCAGCATGTGCATTCCTGGAAGTGGAACCAGACCACCGGGGGCCTGGGCTTGGTTTCCAGGGCATGCACCACCTTGGAAAGAGCGCCGGCCTCGATTCCGGCAGCGGCGGCCAGCCAGCCGCAGAGCTTCAGGAAATCCCGCCGGGAGTGTCCATGGCTGCGCATCTGTTCCCAGAGCGTCAGGCGCTTTTGCAGCTTCCCGGGGAGTGGCTTTTTGGCATTCATGAATTCCTCCCGTTCTTGAGACCTTTTATGAAGGACTTCTACCGGGGCGACCCTGTCAGCTTTCCCCCTGGTCTTACTGCCTGGGTTCCCGCCGGATCTTCTCTCATCAACACCTCTTCGCTACATCCTTGCTTTCCCCTCTTTTCCCCCCATCCTTTCAACAGCAATTCCCCTTTGCTTCCGAACATCATCATTTACGACATTGGTATTGCTATCCCATGCTTAGCATAATCCCGGAGTGTAAAAACATCAAGCACTCAAAACAAAGCTTTACGAATAATAATATGCGTTTTGTACTAAAATAACAGTAAGTTGATGATTGCCGGTTTCCCTGCGGCAATGGTAAGCTTGGATCAAGAGCGGATTATTTCCACTACCGCCCTGAGAAAGCGCAAGTGGCCAACCAGGCAAGGAGGGTCTGTAATGTGGAGTGTACTGCTGCTGGGATTTTTGCTGGGATTGAGACACTCGCTGGATGCGGATCACCTGGCCGCCGTGGCCACCCTTTCCGCCGAGGGGCGGGGCCTTTCCCAGGGCCTGAGGCTGGGCCTGAGCTGGGGGGTGGGACACGCCCTGCCCCTGTTCCTGCTGGGCTCCATAATTATACTCAGCGGCGAGGTCATCCCCCCCGGCGTGGCCGGTGCCCTGGAGGCACTGGTGGGCGTTATGCTGATCGTGCTGGGAGCAGGGGTGCTGTGGCGGTTTCACAGGAACCGCGTTCACTTTCACATTCACCAGCATCACGGACAAACCCGGCATTTCCATGCTCATTCCCACGCCGGGGAAAGCATCCCCCACAACCCGGAGAGCCATAGACACAGGCACGCCAGGGGGCTGAACCGCAAGGCCCTGCTGGTGGGGGTGGTGCATGGCTGCGCGGGCACGGCAGCGCTGGTGCTGATCACCGTGAACGCCATGGGATCACTGGCCTGGGGGATGGTCTATATCGCCCTGTTTTCGCTGGGGGCGCTGGCCGGGATGGCCCTGCTCTCCACCCTGATCTCCCTGCCCATGGAATACGCCGCCCGCCGCGCCAACAGCCTTTACAGGGGGCTGATCATATCCATCGGGGCCGGAACCGTGATTCTGGGATTAAGCATCGTTTTACCGGTCCTGTTCTCCTGACCCCCCCACCCGGACGCCGCAATCAGAACCCCTCAATCTTCAATACCACACTGGCGGGCCAGCCATGCCAGGGCCTCGCCTGAAAGAAGGGGCGAGAGCCCCTGCCAGACCAGGCCGTGATAGCCATCCAGCCAGCGCTGCTCATCGGCCGCCATCAGTGAGCGGTCGGTCAGGCGGCTGTCGAAGGGAATCATGGTCAGGGGGTTGAAGCGCAGCCAGCTCTTGCCGGCAGGATGGTGGGGCAGCCCCAGGGCCTCCTCCACCACATACAGGTTTTCGCAGCGGATTCCCCCCCAGCCCTGGCGGTAATAACCCGGCTCAATGGAGATGACCACCCCCGGCTCCAGGGGCAGCTTGCCCTTGGTGCTTATGCTGTGCGGGCCCTCGTGCACGTTGAGAAACGCTCCCACCCCGTGGCCGGTGCCATGGCCGTAGTCGTGCCCCTCATTCCACAGCGCGGAGCGGGCGATGGAATCCAGTGTCTGCCCGGATGTATCGTCCGGGAACACCTGGGCGGCCAGCCTGATATGCCCCCGCAGCACAGCCGTGAAGCGTTCGCGCTGCTCCTGGCTTGGCTCACCCACAATGATGGTACGGGTATCATCGGTGGTGGCCCCGGCAAGCTGCACCCCCGAGTCCACCAGCAGCAGTCCGCCGCTCTGGCCCTCAGGGGGCTCCAGCCACACCTGGGGGCTGGGGGTGCCATAATGCACGATGGCCCCGTTGGGCCCGAACCCGCAGATGGTGTCGAAGCTGAGGTCGTAGAACCCCTCCTCGGTGGCATATTCCTCGGCCAGTATCGCGGCGAAATCGGCCTCGCTGACGCGGGTGCCCCCGGCCAGCAGCCCTTCCAGCCGGGCGAAGGCCCGCACCTTGGCCGCCCCGGCCCTGAGGTGGGCCTGCCTGCTGACCTCGATTTCCACGGGGTTCTTCAGCGCCTTGAGCCCCTGCACCGGGTTGGGGCGGAATGCCATGGCTGTCTTTTCACTGTCCGCCAGCCCCTCCACGATAAGCAGGCGCACCCCCTCGGAGGTAGCCACCGGATCGAACCATACCCGGGCATCCCCCGCAGCCAAGCCCCGCACCGCTTCACGGAATCCCTCATAGGGCGCCGTCTCCAGCAGCCCCTCCAGTCGGCGGGCGCTCGCTTCCTCCAGGGAGCGGTCCGTGAACAGAACCGCCCTGTTCTCCGTGAGCAGCAAGTAGGACTCGAACACAGGGTTGCGGGGCACGTCGGAACCCCGGAGGTTGGTCAGCCAGGCTATCTCGTCCGGCCTGCTGAACAGTATCGCCCCCGCGCCCCCTTCAGCCAGGGCGTTCCGCACCCGGGCCAGCTTGTCGGCAAAGGACTCGCCGGTCAGGTGGTCCGGCAGGCCCTGGATCATCCCGTCCGGGGGAGCGGGACGCTCTTGCCAGACCAGATCGACCAGGTTGCCTTCCACGGGAACCAACTCGGTGGTGGTGTCCTGCAGCGCCTTATTCAGCCGCCCCAGGGAACGCATGGTGAACAGGAAGGGATCATAGCCCACCCGCAGGGGCGGTGATGTGGCGGCGGCTGGCTGTGGGCGCCCGCCTTTTTTTCCGCCCTTGCTCTCCGCAGGGGGGTTCAGGCTGGCCAGGAAGGCCGGTAGATCAACCACTCCGGCCAGCCCCAGCCTGTGTACCTGATAACTATCGGTGGGAGCCTGGCTTTCCGCCTGAAGATGATAGCGCGAGTCCACGAATAGATGGGCCGCGTCGGCGGTCACCGCCACATCGCCCGCCGAGCCTGTGAAGCCGCTGATGGCCTCCCGGCGCAGTTTGTACAAGGGGGGGAACTCGTTATGGTGCTCATCAATGGAGGGCACGAGGTACACATCCAGTCCCAGCCGGGACATGTGTCCGCGCAAAGCCAGCAGTCTTTCTGCTATCCGGCCCATTGCATCCGCCATCGTTGATGTCGCGCTGAAAAATACAGCGCCGAAAATCCTTGCACCGTGAGTGCACTTATTATACTGCAAAAAGCATCCGGGCGCCGTCCTGTGCGGTCAGCGCCCGGTGGTGGCCCGGGTTTACTCCCCGGGGCGCAGGGGCCTAAGGGCCCGGCCCGCCGTCCACAATTCGGAATCAGAAATTTCCTTGAGCTCCTTTTCCAACTGCTCGCGGTAGTCATCGCGGGAGTTGGCCTCGATGGCCTTGCGGGTTTCCGTGCCCTCCCTGACGCTCTTGTAGCACTCCTCGATCACCGGCTCAATGGCGGCCTGGAACCTGGGAGCCCAGTCCAGCGCGCCGCGCTGGGCCGTGGCCGAGCAGTTGGCATACATCCAGTCCATGCCCCGCTCGTTGATGAGGGGGTACAGGCTCTGCAGGGCTTCCTCCACGGTCTCGTTGAACGCCTCGGAGGGGGAATGCCCATTGCGGCGCAATACGTTGAACTGCGCCCGGAACGCCCCTTCGATCATGCCCATGAGCACGCTGCGCTCACCGGTGAGGTCACTGTACACCTCATGCTCGAAGGTGGTCTGAAACAGGTGGGCCGACCCGATGGCGAAAGCCGTGGCCAGGCAGCGCTCCTTGGCGCGGCCGGTATAGTCCTGATGCACGGCCCAGGAGGAGTTGAGGCCCCGGCCCTCCTCGAACAGCCGCCGCAGTGAAAGCCCGCTGCCCTTGGGGGCCACCAGGATTACGTCCACGTTTTCCGGGGGAACGATGTTTGTCTGGTCCTTGAACACCACCCCGAAGCCATGGGAGAAGTACAGCGCGTCGCCTTCATTCAGGCAGCTTTTCACCATGGGCCACATCTTGATCTGCCCGGCATCAGAGGCCAGGAACTGGATGATGGTTCCCTTGCGCGCGGCTTCCTCTGATTCGAACAGGTTCTTGCCTTCCTCCCAGCCGTCCTCCAGGGCGTGATCCCAGGAGCGCCCCTTGCGCAGACCCAGGATGACGTTGAAGCCCTGGTCACGCATGTTCAGCCCCTGACCCCGGCCCTGGGGGCCATAGCCCAGAATGGCGGTTTGCTCGCTCTTGAGGATTTCCCGGGATTTCTCCAGCGGGAAGTCGCTGCGCTCGATGATCTCCTCCTTCACTCCGTTTATATCGATGACTTTCATGTGAGTCGTTTCTCCATGGCTTGTTTTGTTGGCCGCCGGCATGCGGCGGGGGTATTCTTCCGCCCCGGGAATATTACATATCCGGCGCTTTTGCTGTAATCCGTAATGCAATCCCTGTTTATATGGCCTAAATTACAACAATATCCCCACCTAGCCCCAAAGCTCAACCGGGAAGGAGTTTTTTGGCGAAATTTTTACCGGCCGCGCACTCCGACCGATTTACCGGTTTTGCAGCCCGGCGTAAAAAGCCCGGGGCTCCCGGCCGTGCATAAACTAGCCGAAGTGGCCCTGGTCTATCCGCCGCTTGAGCCGTAAATCGGGATGAATAACCCGGCCACCCAGGGCAGGCCCCTGGAGGAGGCCTTCTTCAAGCAGGTGCTGGGGAAGGGGGGAGAGAACACGAAGGGGGCGGGGTGAGAAGTGGGCCGAGGTCTGGCTGAACGGGCCGCCAAAATGGAATGGGTTTAGTTGCTGGTTCCGTGTTGCCCAGGCGCTTCATATATTGTTTTTGTGGATCAAAATCACAAAAAATGATAAACCTTGATAGGAAGTAACTGCTTTTGAAGTCAAAAGGCACTGAAACAAAACCTTCCTCCAAAGGATTTTCTCTTTTATGCAAGAGTCTGTGTGCTAAAAGCCTGAACCTTCAGGCTCGCATGTCCGCTATTTAAATTTCCTGCGCCGCAGGCCAGGGATAATGCCTACCTCTTTTCGGACAGAGCAATGCACACAAATTTCGCGAGAATTTGCGCCGACTATGGCCAAATGCTTCATGTGTTTAACGAGAAAAATCAACCAGAACCCGTTACCTCGCTCAACATTGAACAACGTCCAGTTGTTGGAGACTGGGTTCAACTCGATTCGCATAAACGAATTATTGGGATCAAGGATAGTTACTCCCAGATCACTCGGATTAAATCCGATGGGAGCACCCAGCCGCTTGCCGCAAATGTTGATCACATATGGATTTTCTTCCCTTTGGACCGAGACCCATCCCTAACAAGATGGGAACGTTTCTGTTTATTTGCTGAATCTCAGGGTTTTAAACCCACCATAGTATTAAGCAAGTCGGACCTTTGCCCCAATCCCCAGCCATGGATATCCATGGCCTATTCTCTGGGATTTGGGGAGGACATCCACCTTGTTTCTTCGGAAACCGGCACCGGAACAGCAGAACTGGGTGCATGCTTGGCCCACGGTAAAACCGCTTTGCTTTTAGGCCAAAGCGGGGCCGGGAAATCCAGTTTGGCCAATGTGCTTTGCGATGACTATCAGCCGGTTGCCCCGGTAAGAGAGGCCGATCACAGGGGACGGCACACAACAACCATCCGTCGTTTGATATCAACAAGCGCTGGGGGATATTTGCTGGATATCCCGGGGCTCCGTGAGTTGAGTTGGCACGGACAGGATGAAATGCCAGATGAATTCAGAGTCTGGACAGACCAATGCCTATTCAGCGATTGCAATCATTTATCGGATAAGAGTTGTGCTTTGATTGTGGCTGTGGGTAACGGTCAAATCCCTCTGCACCGGTATGAGCATTGGAAAAAGCTTGTGCGGGAGGCGTCCTATCTGAACAGGCGTGAGGATCCAAAAATGGCTTCTAACAGCAAGCGCAGATGGAAGCAAATCCACAAAAATAAACGCCAAAAAACCAACCGAGACCGGATGGATGACAACTGGTAACAGAAAACCCACATTGATCAATGTCGCCTTGCAGGGATTTCGAGAGATGGTGGCTTCCTCATCGCAGGGGCACTTTGACAGTGAACTTGTCCAGTGCAAACACTAAGACGCCCAACCGGTGCTGCTGGTCGGGCTTGCGCGACTTGCCCTCATGCCGTGGACGCCATGGAGGAGGCCTTCTTCAAGCAGGTGCTGGGGAAGGGGGAGGATAATTTTTCAGTATGTGTTTTTGTTAATATATTCCCTCATTCCATTTCTTAATATTTCTAAAAACGTATGATTCCTAGCTTCTGCATCTGCAACAATAGCATCAAATGAAATCGCAAATGTTGGGGTCGGAACTATGTTTTTATCAGAATTAAATGTCTTATATTCCTGGTAGTAGATTTTCCCTTTAGAATATAACGGTGCCCAGTTATATTGACGGAGCAATTCCCCTAGCGAATCGTTTATTTGGATTACAGCATAATACCAAATACGCTGGATATTTGGACAGTGCTTTACAAGCTTTGTCGCTCGGCTTAGAAGTTGACTTATTGCGTTTAAATTTTCTTTTTCATCATCTGTTTTTTTCTTAATTTCAACAACCACAACATCAACATATTTTTCATCCTTTGGATCTCCAGAAAAAATCAACGCAATATCTGGCCTTCCGTCATCCTTGTAGTCCTCATCCTCGAGTCGTATTGAGTTAATTATTTTTTTCATCCGCTTCTCGCTTAGTATGGACCTAAATCCCATAAATTTATCATCAAGAAGCCATGCATTATTTCTATAAATGTCATCAATTAAACTGTTCTTATCAAACTCATTAAATCTTGGTACAATCAAATTATGAATATCAGACTCAGTGTTATTTTCTGTCATTCCTTTCATGCGATTTATAATTTTTTCTCGATATAAAATATATTCGGTTAATGCTCGGGAGGAAAATTCTAAAGATTTTTTATACATTTCTTCATTCACACCATCACTTTGTAAAACTTTTTTCTGCTCTTTAAAAAACCTTTGCTGTGCAGTGGTCAAGGATTCATCTTTGTCCACGAGTCCAACAGTGTCCGCTTCAAAAAAACCAAGCAAATGGGGAAATTTTTCCTCAAGCTGATTTTTTGTATCAGTGTTTATTTTAGTAATCTCTGGAATTGTCTTATTCAAGACAGTGCCGATATTTTGTCGCAAAACGCTAAATAAATATTTGTCGTCGATGTTTTCCGGTAATACAAGTTTTTGACGAGATGAATCCGCTTTTGAACGAAACAGTTCCGATTCAAAAAGAAATACACATTTATAATTGGGGGGGAACGATGACTCTGGTAACAATTTCAATGGGACAGTTCGCCCATCTATGCTAGCGGCAGTAAGATAAGTTTTTGCGTTCTCAGAACTGCTAACATAGTAATACATTTTAATATCAGATATTGAGTCAATTTGAGCATCCTTTATAACTTTCTCTTGCATTACTGGGAGGTCACCAGCATTTATATTACTTTCGTGAGGGAAAAATTCTTTTTGCGGATTTGTTTCATCCGTATTCAAATCAATTTTAATATTAAATGCGTCACCTTTTCTTTTCATTTCAAGAAAAGTAGGGAGAAAGTGATCAATTATGTGCGGTTTTAGGCTATCCGGTTTTAAATCTTCATATGACTTTATGCGCTCTCCTATAAAACTCTTAAATGTAAGTATTGTTTTTTTTGATTTATCATCTGTTTGTTTTATGGTTGATTTACCTTTGAAGTTTTTTTCGTAGGTAAATTCTCTTTTCCCGCCATTCCATGTGCTTTCGACATCAATTTCTTTAAAATACTTAAGGAATATTAATCTCCCCAGGCCCTTATGATAGGTGTCCCTTGGTTGAAGTAAAGTTTTAAAACGGTTAAAATTATCCATTGAAAAACCATCCCCATTATCTGTGATTTTTATTCTTAAAGTGTCGGGTTTATCAAAAGCCTGGATATCAATTGATATGTGTATCTGAGATGCTTTTGCATCCAGGGCATTAGCAATTGCTTCGAAAATAACATATCGGAAAGAAGGGGATGGGAAAAAAAGTTCTATTGCGGCATTTGGCTCAATATCCATTTGATTTTCCCTTTTTTTTATTGCCTAAGGTGTTCACTTCTAATTCGGGGTAGCCAAACCTTTACTTTACTTTGCTTTAGAATATCCGCCTAAAGGATTTCTCATTTAAATATAATTAGCAATTTAAAATGAAACGAGCATCCCCTGTCTATCACATTCCTCTCAATTCCGCAGCAAAAGCGCGATGCGTCCCCCCTCAGGGGGGATGAGAGGGGGGTGAATTGCCGGCACAAAATCCCACAGGGATTCGCACCCGCGAAAGCGCTGGCTTTGCGGGCACATCTCTTTGAATTGTCGATGGATTTGGAATGGAGACGAGGAGGATCGAACTCCCGACCTCGGCATTGCGAACGCTGTTCATCGCTCTGAGTTAATTGAGTATTTTGGGCTTTTCGCTCACTTTCCGCTCAAGCAGGTCGGTGAAG
>JAOUPZ010000297.1 GCA_029879595.1 Deltaproteobacteria bacterium
CCAGTTCGGTAACCAGCAGGCAGCGTTCCGGCAGGGCGCACAATTCGTCAAGCGTCTTTTCGCCCCGGGGCATGATCAGGTTGCTGAAGCCGGTGCTGATTCCGCTGCTGTAGCCCCTGCTGGCGTGGCCGGTGGACTCGCGGCCTTCCTTGCGGGCCGATTCGATATGATAAAGAAAGCTGGCGAAGCTTCCCTGCTCGATCAGTGGCAGCGGGGTGGTGGCGATTCCCTCGTCGTCCAGGTAACGCGAACCGGGCCCTCCCGCCAGATGCGGGTCGTCCAGCAGGGAGATGTCCCGGGAGGCGATCTGTTCCCCCAGCCTTCCCTTCAGGCGCGAGCGCCCCTTCTGGGCCGACTCGGCGAAGAAATTGCCCATGTACATGCCCAGGAGCCGGGGCGCGATGTGCTCATCGAGGACCACGGGCAGTCTGCCGCCCGGTATGGACCTGGCTCCCATCAAGGCCGCGCCCCTGAGGACGGCCTGACGTCCCACCAGGGCGGCCTCCTCCGGGTTCCACTCACGCCTGCTCCAGGAGTGACCGCCGGTTTTTACCGAGCCGGCCTTGTCGTCCAGCAGCACCGCGCAGTAAGTTCCCACGCTGTTGGAGCGCTGGGTGTATCTCAGCCCCCTGGTGGAGACCACGGTATAGCTGCCGGATGACTTTCCGGTGATGCTCCGGGTGACGGTCTTTACCCGGGGGTCCGCCTGCAGGGCCTGGCTTTCCATCTCCACGCCGACCCGCAGCAGTTCCTCCGGGGTCAGGTGCTCCAGGGCCGGATTGTACAGCCCCAGGTTCTCCGGGTCCGGCACGTCCAGCGGGCTGCCGGCCAGTTCCACCTCGGTGGCGTCCATGTGGTCGGCATTGGCTCCGGCCTCCCGGAAGGCCGTTTCCAGGGCTTCTGTGGTCAGGCGCTCGGTGTAGGCCAGCCCCGTGCGTCCGTTGCGCAGCACCCTGATGCCCAGGCCCACCCCGGTGGACTGGGCCACTTTTTCGGCCCGGCTGTCGCGCACTTCCAGTTGAAGGCTTTCGTGCCGGGAAAGCAATACGTCCACCTCGGGTTCCTTGTTTTCCCGGGCCAGGGCCAGCACATGTTCAATCGCCTCTTCGGGCTGAAGTCCTCCGTTTTTAGCCATCATCTTCCTCCCACCAGTATCCGGTCTATCTTCAGGGAGGGCTGCCCCACCGTTGTGGGAACCCATCCGCTGACCGAGCCGCACATGCCGGCGGCCAGTTCCAGGTCGTTGCCGATCATGGAGATCAGCGGCAGCACCTCATGGCCCTTGCCTATCAGGGTGGCGCCGCGCACCGGCTCGGCGATCCTGCCATTCCGGATAGCATAGCCCTCCTGCACGGCGAAGTTGAACTCGCCGGTGGCCGGGTTTACCGAGCCTCCGCCCATCTTGCGCGCATAGAGCCCGAAGTCCACCGAGGCGATCATATCCTCCAGGCTGTGCGGCCCCGGAGCGATGTAGGTGTTCCTCATGCGGCTGGCGGGGGCGAACTTGTAGGACTCCCTTCTGCCGGAACCCGTGCGGGGTACCCCCACCTCGGCCGCACCCAGCCGGTCGCTCAGGTAGCTTTTCAGGATGCCGTTTTCAATGAGTACGGTTTTCACGGCGGGCATGCCCTCGTCATCCACGTTGAGCGAGCCCCAGTGGTTGGATATGGTGCCGTCGTCAATGGCGGTAAGGACAGGCTGGGCCACCTGCTGACCCAGCTTGCCGGCAAAAGGCGAGGCCTTGCGGCGGATGGCCTCCGTTTCCAGGGGATGTCCACAGGCCTCGTGGAAGATCACCCCTCCGAAGCCGTTGCCCAGCACCACCGGCATTTTTCCGCCCTCTATGTATCCGGCTCCGGCCATGCGGATAGCGGAGGCCGCGGTGTCCTGGGCCAGCCGGTCCACCTCCAGGCCGCGGAAGAACTCGTATCCGCCCAGCACCCCCGGTGATTCCGAGGCCACCTGGGGGCCGTCTCCCTTTTCGGCGATGGCCGAAAAGGCCAGGCGGGCATAGCTGCGGGTGTCCTCAACCCACAGGCCCTCGCTGTTGGCGATTAGCACCGAGCGTTTTTTTTCCGATAGCCGGGCGGTAACCTGCTTTATGTCTCCGCCCATGCGTCGTGTTTCCTCATCCATGCGCCGCAGCAGTTCCACCCGTTCATCCTTGGGCACCGAGGCCGGGTCGATCAGCACCGGGTGCCGGTCTTCCACCTCCACCGCCCGCAGGGCGGCGGGGCCGGACACGGCCGTCCCGCCCGAGCCGGACAGCGCCAGATTTCCCGTCAGCTCAAGCAGCACCTCCCGGTCCGGATCGCTGCTGTAGCCGTAGAAGGCCTGGCCGCCGAAAATCAGCCGCACCCCGACGCCGAAGGAATTTCCCGAGTTGATGGAATCCACCTTGCGGTCGGTGAACCCGTGGGAGGAGGAGTTGGACTCCTCCACGAATACCTCCACGAAGTCGGCCCCCTTTTCCGTGCCCTTTTCCAAAACGGCGTTTACTGTCTTTTCAGCAAGCATGGTTTCTCCTCAGTGCCGTAAAGGCTGCTGTTAAAGCGTCAGGGATGATAAAAACGCTAGCACCGGGCCTGGCGCATTACAACTGTGCCACCCTTTAATTAATAACGCTGGATTCTGATGGCGGGGGCAGATGGGAGCAGGCCGGGGGCAGGGCGCAGGCATTGCGGCAAAGCGCCCGGCGGGGCTGTTTTCAATTGCCTTGGAGGTGTCCAGGGGTTAGGAATAAGGCAGAAACTACAAAACAGGGCCACTGCTTTGACTGGAGCCCCGCACTGGAATGGGAAATGATTGGCGAAATCCTGACAACGGAAAGGCTTATCCTCAAGCCCCTGGGTCTTGAAGACACACAGGGGCTGACCCGGTATGTCAGCCTGAACAGGGAATGGCTGGACCCCTGGGAGCCCAGCCACCAGGCCAGTTACTATACCCTGGAGGGCCAGAGCAACCTCCTGCGCCAGTGCGAGGAGGAGCGCCGCCGGGGCACCGGGGTGCTGTTCGGGGTTATTCTCCGGCTGGCCTCCGGCTCCGCATCTGACGGGGAGATCATTGGCCGCATCAGCATTACGGGCATTGTGCGGGGGATCTGGCAGAACGGATTTGTCGGTTATTCCATCGCCTCGGAGTTCTCAGGCCAGGGTTACATGACCGAGGCCCTGGCCCGCGTGGTCCGTTTCGGGTTCCATGATCTGGGACTGCACCGGCTTCAGGCCTCCATCATCCCCCGTAACAGGGCCTCGGTGCGGATAGCCGAGAAATGCCACTTCCGCCATGAGGGCCAGGCCCTGCGCTATCTGCTGATCAACAATGTGTGGGAAGATCACGACCTGTATGCTCTCACCAGGGAGGATCTCAGCGGTCGGCCGGGCTGAAGATTATTTTTCGCACCCCAGGCAATCCTGGCTGGCATCTTTTCCTCCTCCGCCAGTCCGGTTATACTTTCAGCACAGCTGGGATAATGGGATAACGGGAGGCCACCCTGGCCGCCCCCGAAGCCGGGCACAAAGCGGAGAATAACCTTGCGAGTCGTCATAGTCGGTGCCGGAGAGGTCGGGTATCACGTTATCGGCAGTCTGTACCGGGAGGGGGTGGACATCCAGGTCGTGGACACGGACCCGGGCGTTCTGGAACAGCTCAAGAGCGAGTTCAACGTGGCCACGCTGCTCGGCAACGCCACCAACAGCAAGTTGCTGGAAGAGGCGGGGGTGGACCGGGCCGACCTGTTCATAGCCATCACCAACTACGACGAGACGAACATCATATCCTGCATGCTGGCCGGGAACCTCAGCCGCGCCAAGAAAATCGCGCGGGTGAAATCCATGGACATCGGAAGGTCGTTCAGTGAGGCCATTCACTTCGGGATCGACCTGATCATCAATCCCTACGAGGTTTCGGCGGAATTCCTGGAAAAACTCATCGACTATCCCATTGTCACCGACATAAACCAGTTTCTGGATGAAAAGGTGCTGCTGGTGAGGATTCCCATTGAGGAGGGAAATCCCCTGGTGGATTGTTCCGTGATGGATTTCGGGCAAAAGTCCCGGCTAACCAACACGCTGATTGCGCTGGTGCAAAGGGAGGGGGAGTCGTTCATGCCCCGTGCTGAAACCATGATCCGCCTGGACGACC
>JAOUPZ010000039.1 GCA_029879595.1 Deltaproteobacteria bacterium
GGATGGAGGACGGCCGGCTGTGGACGATAGGCTTTACCAGGGGGGAGAATAAGGAGCCGTTCGATAAGAAAGAATCGGAGTTCATTGAACTGCTTCTGCCTCATATCAACCGGGCCATAAACCTTGGCTATCTGCTGCAACAACAAACAGAGCCGGGAGAGCAGAAGTTGTTCTGGCCGCTGGTTTCTCTGGTGGATGGAATTACCTGGGGAGTGCTGTTGCTGGATGATGAGGCAAAACCGGTATATATGAATCGTGCCGCCGAGAAACTGCTGGCAAAGGAGGATGGCCTCAAAATCTGCCAGGAAAAAATCTCGGCAATTTTGCCGGAACGTGATCTGGCTCTCCAGGATATGATTCAGGCGGCCATTGGGTATCCCGATGACTTATACAAAGTCCGCATCGGTGGAACGATAAGGATAAACCGAAAAAAATCTGATTATCCCCTGATAGTCTCAGCTTCCCCATTCAGGCCACAACACATCAATCAGGCTCCGGCGGGTTCAAGTGTGATTGTTGTCATTTCAAGTCCCGAACAATATTCTCATCCATCAGCTGAAGTGCTGCGTGAACTATTCGGCCTGACTAAGGCCGAATCCAGACTGGCGGTCGAACTGGGCAAGGGGGACACTCTTGATCAGATATCATTGCGAATGGGAATAAAGAAAAGCACGGTCAGGTCTCAGCTGCTATCCATATTTCAAAAAACCGGTTCCAAGCGTCAGGCGGACCTGGTTAGGCTTTTTGGAAGCTGCGTGATTGCGACAAACGGCATGAGCCACTTTATGAAAACGCCAGAGAAGGCACTGATGGCCGTGCCATAGGAGTGTTCACCTTTGGGCAGCCCCTGGCCGCCGATGCTCCGAGTTTCCCCGGCACGGACATAGTTTAGCAATTGCTTTCACAGGAAAGGCTAGGTTATTTCCCCAAATGGACAAGACTCTTGTAGAAACATCGCATGGCAGAATAGCTGTGGCAAAGTCCGGTGGAAAAGGACCCGCCATTGTGATGATCCACAACAACTCGTTCCAGTCCAGAATATTTGAAAAACAGATACTCTCCCCCTTAGGTAACAAGTACCAGATTATTGCCTTTGACCTGCCTGGCCACGGGGATTCAGATGATGCCTCCCAGCCTCAACGAACCTACAACATCCCGGCCTACGCCGATATCGCCGCTGAAATAGCATCTTCCCTGGGGCTTCAAGGCGTGGGGGTTTACGGCTGTTCGCTGGGTGGCCATGTGGGAATTGAAATGATGGCCAGGTATCCACTGGTAAAATGCCTGATGATCAACGGTGCGCCGCCGGTGGGTGTGGGGGAGGCGGCCATGATGGAAGGATTCCTGCCCATTCCGCAAAACGAGTTGATTGGCAAGGAAATACTGACTCCAGCCGAAGTCGGAATGTTCGCTCAGTCCACCATCGGGGCGCATTTGGAATGTGAGCCCTGGATGGTGGAATCAGTGGCAAGGACAGATGGCAGGGCCAGGAGGTTGGTGGTGGAGGCGTTTCTGGCCGGGACTGCACACGACCAGAGAAAGGTGGTGGAAAGCAGCCGGGTTCCCCTGGCCGTGATAAACGGGGAACACGATCCGTTGGTCAACCTGGAGTATATATCCGGCCTTGATTATGCAAATATCTGGCGGGGCCAGCCCGTTATTTTCCAGGATGCCGGTCATGTTCCCTGCTGGGAACAGCCGGACAGGTTCAACCTTTTGCTGGATGAGTTTGCTGAAGAATACCTTGGCTAGCCTGCTTCAGTCCGGCCTTGGTTTGCGGACTTTCCCCGCTCTGATACACTCATCTCCCAGCTGAGAACCGCTGCCGGATCACCCCCCACAACAAAACAATCCTGCAGGTGATCAGACACCCAGGGGCTTCTTTGCAGACGGCCCTTCTCCCGGCTTAAAGGCATTTCAAGCGGTGCCTCGTTGTTTGAGGGGGTGTAGGTTAGTCCGGAATGAAAGAAAAATACCTGCGGGTGTGTTTTTTCTCTCACCGGCCCCTGGCCCCGGCCCGCAGGGCCACCTTCTGGATTGACTACAAGCCATCTCGAAATAAACAATTAGGGGGCTTTGCCCCCAAACACCCGGCAGGGGCCATGGTCCCCTGCACCTGCTTTAACGAAGCGGAAAAATGGTTGCCA
Organism: Deltaproteobacteria bacterium; assembly: GCA_029879595.1. GTDB lineage: Bacteria > SAR324 > SAR324 > SAR324 > JACQKK01 > JAOUPZ01. The sequence goes on from JAOUPZ010000039.1 coordinate 2,148, forward strand.
TTGTTTTAATGGCTGTTGCTGGGTTGGAGGGGTTCGCCAGCCCCTTACGCGGGGTGCCGGGGGGCAGCGGCCCCTGGCCCGCCGAAGGCATAATATTTTTTTGAGATAGCTTCAATTAATGGCGTAAAATCTGGGTGGCTTCTGAAGTTTCAACTGCCTCGCAAACGCTCATAAACCGAATTGCAGCGCTCAATAATATCCGGACTCGCGGGCAGATCAACCGGCTTGTTTCCTGACTTCAGTTCATCTCCCGCCGGAATTTCAGCCGGAATTTCAGCCAGCCGGGCCAGCCTGTGCCACACCTCAGGATTGGCGCACAGGTCCTCATAACATACAAACAGCGCCTGTTCCGGCCGGGATTTTTCCAGCCACTCATAGGTTTCACACCAAACCGAAAGCCAGTAATCCATGCCATCGGGTGAATAAGGTTTCAGTTCATTCATCCCGAAGTGGAACCGTCGGTGGTCCAGCCCAAACTCATGATGTCCCAGCCATTTCATATAGGACAATACGAAGCCATCGTCCTGCTGCATTTTGGAAAAGCGCTGGTGCTGGCTCAACAGCGAAAAGGCATGGTTCAGCGGATTTCTGAACGGGATCAATAACAGGGAATTGGGAAAGACAGCCCTGATGGTTCCCAGGCGCAGAATATTATTGTTGTTTTTGGAAAGATACTGTTTGCTGCCTTGCGGGTCCGCCGACAGAATCGCCGCCACATATCCAAGAAACTTTCCCGATATTTCTTCTGAAGGCTCATGGGCGATAAGGCAGTCCCGTTTGATGTACTCCCGGCCCGAAAAAATCCGCCAGAACACCTCGTCCAGACTTTCCGGACTGTCGGCATCGACAATGATGTTGTCCCCGTGAGCCCGTTCCGCCGCCTGGAGTTCCTTCCGGGAAAAAGATGACAGCCGGCGCCACAGATTAGGGGCCAGCACAAAGGGCATGTCGCGATATGTCAGCGAGCGGTAGCTCCCGCTGGCGTGGAATCTTCGCATGAGCACGGTCGTCCCCGCCCGGGCCAGACCAGAGATAAAAACATGTTTTCCCCGGGCCACCTCCCCGGGGTCAGCCTTGCTCAACTTCTGGTCCAGGTCATAGCTCATCTCGGCCACGGAACCCGACTGCAGGGCTAAACGGTGCAGCAGCTTATCAAGAAGACCGTAGTTTGAACCAGACAAGGCGTTTGCTCACAAAGTAGTATCCCGTTGCCACGATGGTGGAAAGAACTATCCCCTCCAGGCTGGAGATGAACATGCCGAAAGAACCCGAAAAATAATCAAACAGCACAATCACTCCATACGCCGCTATGCCAATTAGCAACATATAGCCGGTCAACACCATGGTTCCCATGAAAACCCTGCGGGCATATGCCGGGACGGCTTTCTCCTTCCAATGGTCGGATATCGAACCAGACGCTATTATCCGCACTGCCTTATGGGCCGTTCTGCTGACCTGGGCCGCCTTCCTTGCCAGCGGCAGACGCAGGAACAACTCAACCAGGAGAATACACAGCGGAATGGTCAGAATCCAGTCCATGGGGGGTTATTTTCCGGCGTTGTCCTGGTTGTTTCCACTTCCTTTCAGTTTTTTGATAAATCGCTTCAGCGGATACCAGAAAATTCCCACGATGGCCAGAAACACAGAAGCAATGACGCCCAGAACAACCGTGATTGTGCCCACCCCTGCCCCCGGCCCGACATAGGCCCAGGCCGACAAAGGAAACAGCAACATTATCAATAAGATGAATGTCTTCATAAATGATTTTAACCTTGTGTTCACAGGGATGCTCCTTGGTATATCAGTTCCCGCATTGAGTATTTTGCAATACGGAAATTTTTTCACCTAACTGTTCAGCCGTTAAATATCGGCTCCATGATACTATGCCCACCCATTTATCGTTAATTTTATTCGTGAATTCCCACTTGGCTTTTTCACGTGAGAGCATCAATAACCTGCCATGATTGCTCTCCTCAATAAACACATCCCCGTTTTCCAGAATGGTTGCCAAGCCTTCTGCCGGGGTGCGCACATCCATGGCTTTCATGATTTCCAGGTATGGAAGACTCATGGAATCTGTTCTGAAATCGTAAATGTACACATTGTTATATCCATCCATTAACTTAATCCCACCCTGATTACCCTTGAAACGGGGATTGGATATGACATCGTTGCCGTATACCGAAATCTCGTGGTCACTGATGAAGTCTCCGTCATGTTGCGCCATCCAGGGGCCTGTCCTAAGCCAAGTGATTTTTTCGGTTTCAGGGTGGAACAGAAATACCGTATTGCGATTTCTGATACTGATCAACAGATCTCCCTTTTTCCAGAAGTCAGAATCAGACAGAGCCGGTTGAATATCATTCAGATGAATAGGGTCTTCTCCAAAACCAATTCCCAGTAATCCTCGATAGCCGTTTTCTTCCAGCATCCTGGCCACAGATTTTTCATATAAAACCTGTCCCTGGGGTGATATCTTTACAATTGAATCATCTCGATGCGATAAAAATCCGTCATAGCTGGAAGGATTCATCACACCGGGCACCCATATGTTTCCATCCGCATCCATTTCATTGGAATGGTGAAATGTTCCTTTGATAAACCATTTGACCTTCGAACAAGCGTCAATCTTATACAGTGAGGATTCGTTCTGAAATATTAACCCCCCGTCTTCCAAAATAAGTGGATGATTCATGCGAAAGCTGGATTGTTGCACCGGTTTGTTAAAGGGCCTCTCATAATTATCAAGTTTGGCCAGTTCCCTGATTTCAGGAATCCATTCGTGCAATGCTTGGTCTGCGGAGATTTTAACAAGTTTAACTAAGGACTGGTTTGTGTGCTTGTCATATGTTGATAGCAGTAAAAACCCCGGATCATCCTTTGCCCCCTGAGGTATCACGCCGGATTTCCTGAATCCATCCAGTTCTGTGAATCTGTTTGGAAGCAAAAGATTCGTCCCCTCCTTTAGTTCCTTAAACACATGCATGGTCAGACTGGGAAACTCGGCAATCCTCAGAACCACCTCACCCAGCGATCCCAGTCTATTGTTTCCGATGTAAACATGACGAACCGCGGCCCCGAAAAGCACCACTAAAATACCGCCCAATATTATGAGCAGCAGAAAAATGCGTAGTGAAACCTGTTTGTCTAACCACATGTTTGTCAGGAATATCTGGTGTTGAAAAGACCAATGGTTTGTGATGATGCCTTCTCTGAAGGCAACCAGATGAGCGCCATGCTTAAGAGGCAACGCTCCGGGGTCAACCCTAAACTCCCACCACCGTGACGGAGGATTCGACTATCATAGTGAATCCATTCGAAACTGCCTCGGAAAACTCAACAATACTGTTTGGAATCCGAGTTGGCACCCTGGATAATTATATATAAACGGGGAGAAAACACAAACTCAGGACAGGACATCTGCGGCCTGCAATCTGTGCAGGATAATATTTGCGGTGATTCCCTTTGTGGGCGTAGGCCATCCCACCTGGAGAGCCGACACGAACAAAAACAGGCCAGGTCGAGCAAAGTCAACCTGACCCATTGATTCAAGCGGAGAGGGAGGGATTCGAACCCTCGGAGCAGATGTTATCCACTCAACAGATTAGCAATCTGCCACTTTCGGCCTCTCAGTCACCTCTCCGATAAAAAGCAATCCCCATTTAACAATCTACCATCAATCCGGACCCTGTCAGTTTTTGGCAGAGGGGGAGGGATTCGAACCCCCGGAACCCGCAAAGGTTCAGCGGTTTTCAAGACCGCCGGTTTCAACCACTCACCCACCCCTCCGCAATCAGTTCCTCCGGCTCCCCAGCCCCCGTCAATCTTGTTGTTGACCGACATTATCCGGATTTTGCGGAGAAGCCAGGGGTGAAGAGAAATGTTACCGGTACATTTCCCGGCTTGTCAATTTGAACCTGAGGTGTGTTTGCCGGGTCAATCTTTTTGACATGGTAATCTCCTTATTATCCGGAGAGAGGTGAGCAGGGCGGTTTTTCATCTTTTGCCCCCTTCGACCTCTCTCCTGTTTTTTTTCGGCCGGGTTCGGATTATCCGCTTGGTGGCTTGAGAAAGACCCCCGCGCCAAAAGGACACGACCTGTTCAGGAGCACGGTATCTGTGTCAGGGCCAGCACAAGCGCGGCCAGGGCCGCTGCTGCCAACAGCCAGCCCTTTCGGGCCATCCACTGCGAGGGAGGCAGCAGTTCAGCCACCGGGACTCCGCAGTGCCCGGCCAGCCAGCCGGTGACGGCTTCGGCCAGCACGCCAATATGTCCCTTGTGATCCTCCACGGCCCTGACCAGATGTGGTGTAATACTGTGAGCCTTGGCCAGCTCAAAGTACGTTACGCCAATTTCATGAATGGTTTCAATGTGGTCATTCACGAAGCTGAGGGGGAGGAAAATCACATGGGTTGTTCCCGCAGCGGCCAGTTCCGGAATGATCTCATCGGTGTAAGGTTTCAGCCATTCGGCCGGCCCCACGCGGCTCTGAAAGCTCAATTCGAACCGCCATTCAGGAAAGCTCCTGCGCAGGCCTTCCATGGTTTTGTACAACTCCAGGCGGTAGGGATCACCGTGCCTGACATAGGAAACCGGCAGCCCGTGTGCGGAGCAGAGAATCACGGTGGACCCGGTGGGCGGAGCGGCCGCCTTCAGGGTTTCCTTAAGTCTGTCACTAAGCGCCTGCAGGTATCCCGGGGTATCCGGGTAGGATCGCAGCACAGAGACCCGGCCCTTGAAGCCGGCTCCGGCCAGAAAGGTGCTAAGCTGTTCCAGCGAAGACCCGGTGGTGGTATAACTGAAATGAGGATACAGGGGCAGGGCCAGCAGTTCCTCCACCCCGTCTTTGATGATCCTTTCCGCTTCGGCCTTAGCCTGTCCGGGAAGATACCGGTGCAGGACGTAGATTTCCGGAGGTGATCCTTTAAGGGCCTTGGTCAGAGCCTTGGCCAGGGTGTTGCGTATTTGCCCGGTGGCATTGACAATAGGCGAAGAGCCGCCGATTTCCTCATATTGCCCGGCCACGGAAACGGAGCGCCTGCGGGCGATAATTCCGGCCAGAAAGTCCTGCACCGGTTGGGGCACAGGGAGTTGAATGGTGTTGGGGTCGCGCAGGATTTCCCGGATGAATCCGGGGACTTCTGAGATGTCCCTGGGGCCACCGAAATTGAGCAGGGCTATCCCGGTTTTTCCTGCTTGGCGTTTTGACATGAAAATCCTTTAATGGGTTACCGGAAAACTTTGTGTTAAATGCCCCGCCGGCGCATTCGGTGGGGGGCAAAATTGCCATCAGCGGATAATATAGCATAATCTTAGCTGATGGCTTGTAAGGAACTATCTGCGAAATGATGAACTTTCCGCTGAAAAACTGGCTCTGGGGCGTGAACCTGTTTTTATTGGCCGTTCTAGGCTATTCGGGCGGGAAGATCACTTCGGACATCATTGGCTCAAGGCTGGAAAGTCAGATCCCCAAGGAGGCCGTAAGCACTGCCAGGGCGGAAAAGGCCCGGCCCCGGCAGCAAATGGATCTGTCGGCTTTTCAGGCTGTTCTCAACGCGAATATATTCGATGCCCGGCGGTCGGCTCTTTCCGACCCCAGGAAGTCCGCCGAACCGGCCATGGCGGTGGAAAGCGAACCGGCCCCGCTGGCCCTTGATCTGGCGGGAGTGATGATATATGGCCCCGTTCGCCTGGCGCTGATACGGGGCAGGGGCTCCAAAAAGGAGGATGTGTTCCGGGAGGGCGACTGTGTGCCTGCCGGCGGGACCCACCCTGTGCAGAACTGCAACTCCAACCAGGGCTCGGTGAATGAAATCAGACAGATCAGCATTCTGGTGGAATACCGGGGGAAGCTTTATACCTACGAAATTGAAAACGAGTATGAGGAACCCGCCGATACAGGCCCGCCGAAAAAAACGGCCAGAAGCCCGGCCCGGAATGATAAATCAGAGTCCACCGCGGAGGCCGGGGGCGCGCCCTTTACCATGAACCGTGAGGGCAATACCATCGATATGACCATCCCCAACTCGGAGGTTGACAAGGCCTTTGAGAACTTCGCAGAAATCCTCAAGCAGGCCCGGGTGGTGCCCTACACCAGCGGCGACCTGAAAGGGTTCCAGATCCGCCGCATTCAGCCGGGAAGCGTATTTGAAAGAATCGGGCTGAAGAACATGGATGTCATCCGAAGCGTCAACGGTCAGTCCATCACCACCGCCGACCAGGCTCTGGGGCTGATGAACTCCTTCCGCAACGAGAGCGAGGTGGTGCTGGAAATCCGCCGCAGCAACTCGGATCTGACCCTGAATTACACCATCGAGTGATTCTGACGGGTATGCACGTCCGGCCAGAACTCCCGTTCCTTTTTTTCCAGCCTGCCCATCTCCTCCATAGCCCGCCGGGCATAAAAGGCCTTGCGCTCCTTCTTTCCCTGCTTCCTGCCGGAAGGGACCTCTGCGGGGTCCAGCAGACCGAAGGAGGAGTTGATGGGCTGAAAGGAGCCTGGATCGGCCTCAATCAGGTAGCGCACCAGGGCGCCGCTCATGGTGTCTGGGCCGGGCAGGGGAATCTCCACCCCGGCCAGCCGGGCCGCGGCACACCGGGCGGCGTGCAGCCCCATGGCGGTTGATTCCACATAACCCTCCACCCCTGTGATCTGGCCAGCCAGGAACAGATTGGGGTTGTCCGCCAGCGAAAGCTGCCCGGTGAGCACGCGGGGTGCGTTGATGAATGTGTTTCTGTGCAGCGATCCCAGCCGGGCGAACTCGGCGTGCTCCAGGCCGGGAATGGAGCGGAAGATCCGTTCCTGCTCTCCCCAGGCCATCTTGGTTTGAAATCCCACCATGCCGAAAAGGGTGCCCTGGCGGTTGTCCTGGCGCAGCTGAACCACGGCAAAAGGGCGCTGGCCTGTGCGCGGGTCGGTCAGACCCACGGGCTTCATGGGGCCAAAGGCCAGGGTCAGTGCCCCCCTGGCGGCCATGTCCTCAATGGGCATGCAGCCCTCAAAGGGGCGCAGTTCCTCGAACGAATGGGGGGGAATCTTGCGGGCTTCCAGAATCTGCCGGACAAACTCGTGATAGCCCGCCTCGTCCAGGGGGCAGTTCAGATAGTCCGCCTCGCCCTTGCCATACCGGGAGGCCCGGAAGGCCACCGACTGATCTATGCTTTCGGTAAGCACCAGCGGGGCGATAGCGTCATGGAAATACAGGTAGTTGCGCCCGGTCAGTTCTCCCAGGGATTCGGACAGGGCCTCCGATGTCAGCGGCCCCGTGGCCACAATCACCACCTGATGCCGCCCGAGAAGCGCCTTCAGATCGGTCACCTCCTCACGGACAAGCCGCACCAGGGGCTGGTCTTCGAGAGCCTGGTCTACCCGCCGCGAAAATTCATCCCTGTCCACGGCCAGGGCCTGGCCAGCAGGCACCCGGGCCTTCTCGCCGCATTGCATGATCAGCGAACCCCAGACCTTCAGTTCCTCCTTGAGCAGGCCATGGGCGTTCTCGATGTTTTCGCTTTTAAAGGAGTTGGAGCACACCAGCTCGGCCGGATTGCCCGTACTGTGGGCCGGAGTCATTTTTTCCGGGCGCATCTCATAGAGGCAGACGGGCACCCCCCGTTGCGAAAGCTGCCAGGCGGCCTCACAGCCTGCCAGCCCGGCCCCCACCACCGCGGCCGGAGTTGACGCGGCGCTGTTTCGTGATTCGGTCAAGTCCATCCTTTCAGCATAGAGTTCCCCCAGATTTGTGCCGGTTGAAGCCGGTGCAGCATCCAGTGTAGCCTGTATGCCGGGGGGGAAGAAGTAAAAACCAGAACAAATCCCAGCCGCCGCCGGCGCGCCGGGGCCATCACAAGGTGAAGGAAATGACTCTCCCGCCCACAGCCAACACCGCCGATATCCTCGTCAGCCTTTCCAATCCGGCACTGGTGGTGGGGCGGCAGGGCCGGGTGCTAAGGGCCAATCCGGCGGCGGGGGTGTTCTGGGGACTGCCCCGGCTGAGGCTGGAGGATTTCAGCCTGGAACAGCTGTTTGGCCGGGACAGCCCGGTATCCGGTTGGGTGAAACGCGTGATTGACGAGGATTCGCCTGTTTCGGTGGAGGACTACCGCTTTGAGGGGGAGAACAATGCCTCCACCACTTTGCTTCGGATTCAGATAGATCCCCTGTTCACGCCGGGAGAAAGCGTGGGCTCGGCGCTGGTACTGCTGTGGGATCAGTCCCGGTTGCAACTGCTGGAGGCGGAGAACCGGGAAAACCGGGTCATGGAGGCCATCTCGGTCATGGTGCGCCGGCTGGCCCATGAGTTGCGCAACCCCATGAGCGGCATGAAGGGTGCCACCCAGCTTTTGCAGCGCCGGCTCAAGGATCAGGAGGAACTGGCCGAGTATTCCGGGGTGATCCTGAAGGAACTGGAACGTCTGGAGCGCCTTGCGGGCTCAATGCTGTTCTATGGCGACAATCCGCCCCTGAACCGCTGCCTGTTCAACCTGCACGAGTTGCTGGACGAGGTGATCTGGTTTGAACGCAACGCAGGGGCGCAGGTGGAGTTCAACAGGCTGTACGATCCTTCCCTGCCGGACATGCTGGCGGACAGGGACAGGATACACCAGGTTCTGCTCAATCTTATCCGCAATGCCGTGGAGGCCAGCCCGCCTGGGTCTTCCATAACCGTTCGGACATCCATCTTCGGCCCCTGGCAGAGGCCGCACTCAGAGAGCTCCTCGGCAAAAATCTCCTTCCGGGTGGACGTGGAGGATTCCGGACCGGGAGTCCCCGAGCAGTTGCGGGGACGGCTGTTCACCCCGTTTTTTACCACCAAGACCGAAGGGACGGGACTGGGCCTTTCCATCTGCCAGCAGATAGCACGGGCTCACCAGGGTGTCCTGCGCTATTTTCCGCAGCCTGGAGGGGGATCCTGTTTTTTTCTGCTGATTCCCATGGTTGAGCAGGAATAACACCTCCCGGTGACGTAATTAATATTGAAAAATTGCGTCAGGGTCTGCCTGCCAGGGTGCCAACTGCGGGGATTTGCCTGGATCTTGCTTAGATTTCCCTAAAGATTCAAACGACTTGACCCGATAAGATATTGACACAGGGCAATTATTTGTGTCATAAATTAAAGGAAAGTCGCACAAGAGCTGTTAAATTGACGTTGTTTCAAATCAACGGGAACGTGGGGACAGGTCCTGTGACCACCCTGGTCAAAGGGCCGCGCCGAAATCCGGTTGGAGGACCGGTTCTGCGCACACCCACCGGAAAAAACAAAAAAGAAGAAGCGACCAATGAAATTCCGTGTAATCCATGTTACCTGGCTGGTAATCAGCGCTCTGCTGGTGCTGGGTGGATGCGACAAGGGCGCCGGCAATGAGGACATCCCAGCGCAGAACTTCGGGCACAGCATTGACACCCTTGGCAAGGAAACAGGCGAACTGACCGGGCGAATCCAGTTTCCCACCGAATACAGCCAGCGTTCCGCGATGTTCAATATCGGCGAGATATCCTTTGTCACGCACCCGGACGGAAGATTCCGGCTCAAGGGCCTTCCCCGGGGCCGGCACCAGCTGCAGGTCAGGATCAACGGGTATGAGAAAATGGAAGTGTCCTTTGATATCCTTCCCGATGAGGTCACCGAACTGGCGAACCTGAACATCCAGGAGGCCAAGGGCCGGGTGCTGGGGCGCCTGGTGGATGGAAACGGCAAGTCCGCCAGCGGTCTCGCGCTTCGGCTATCTCCTTCGGAGAAGGTGGTCACCACGGACAACGATGGTATCTTCCAGTTTCTGGGAGTAGGCCAGGGGCGGCATGTGATTACGCTGCAGGACCCGGTGTTTTTCACCGCCAACAGGCATCTCAGGCTGGGCGGAAACGAGACTCAAAACCTGGGTAATATTGAGGTGTTCCGCAGGTTATCTCCGCAGGTAAACGCCTCCCCCCTGGGGAGGTGAGCCGTTCCCGCAGGTTCTTCACGCGGGCCCAGGACGCGCAGTGCCGGGTTCCGGTCCGTGCCGCCGGCAACCGGGCGCCTGAGAGCGTCTGCTTAGCCAATTGGCCCTGCTCATGAAAGTCCGCGGCAAACGCGTTCCGCAGGCATCCTTATCGCAGGGTTGGCCCCGCCGGGGTGATTATTCCGATACATGACCTACCAAAACAATTCCAGACAACTTGAGCTGCCCCTGCATCTGCTGAGGCGGCTGGCCGGGGCCGATGAAATGCGCGCCATGGATTCCCATGCCATTGAAAAGCTGGGGGTGCCGGGCCGGGTGCTGATGGAGAACGCCGCCCATCATGTGGCCAGGATTGTGGCGGAAAGGATGGAGGAGGTGCTGGGTGCTTCCGGGGATGAGCCGGGCCGGGAGGAACTGGCCGATCTGCCGGTGGTAGTGTGCTGCGGGACGGGCAACAACGGCGGCGACGGCTTCGCGGCGGCCCGCCTGCTGGCCAACCGCGGGTTCAACGTCACCGTGGTGGCGGCAACCCCGGCGGAGGGCATGGGCACAGGCGACTCGGCCGCCAATGCCAGGGCCTGGGAGAACTTCGGTGAAACCATTGTCTGGGATGACGATCCCGGGGAGGCGGAGCAGGCCCTGGAAGGGGCGGCGGTACTGGTGGACGCCCTGTTCGGCAGCGGGCTCAGGCGCGATATCGGTGGCCGGTATGCCGACATGCTGGCGGCGTTCAACGGCTCGCCGGCGCCGGTGAAGGTGGCGGTGGATATTCCGTCCGGGGTGGACACAGACACCGGGGTGGTGCTGGGAACCGCCGCCCGATGCACCGATACGGTGACCTTTCAGGTCGGCAAGCCTGGGCTGGCCCTCTATCCGGGAGCGGAACTGGCCGGCCGGGTCAGCGTTACCGACATATCTATTCCGGAACTCTGGCCGGAGGACCGCCCCGCGGCCTACCGGATGACACTGCCCTTCGCGGCGGCGGTCATACCCGGGCGTCCGGCGGACGGACACAAGGGGACCTTCGGGCATCTGCTGGGGATATGCGGCTCCGCCGGCATGGGCGGCGCGGCGCTGCTGGCTGGCCGGGGAGCCCTGAAGAGCGGCTGCGGGCTGGTCACCATGGGGGTGCCGCTAGTGCTCCGGGATACATTCCTGGCCGATGCCCCCGAACTGATGACTCTCAGCGCTCCGGCAGCACGGGGGGCGGAGTTCTTCGGGGGGGATGACGCCGGGTTCTTCCTGGAGCAGGCGCAGAACAGGGACGCCCTGGCCCTGGGCTGCGGGCTGGGAAGGCATGAGGACACCCGGGACTTTGTTAAAGAAATGGTGGCCCGGGTTGAGGCTCCCCTGGTGATAGATGCCGACGGGCTGTTCCATCTTTCACCGGAAGACCTGGCCGCCCGCGGCGCACCTACGGTCATCACCCCCCATCCGGGGGAACTGGCCCGGCTGGGGGGGCTCAGCCGGGAGGACATTGCCCGCGACCGCCTGGGGGTGGCCCGCCGTTTCGCCGCCCAGTGGGGGGTGGTGCTGGTCCTCAAAGGGGCGGGGACGGTGGTTGCCGCGCCGGACGGAACCGCCTTCATAAATTCCACGGGAGACAACGGGCTGGCCAGCGGAGGTACCGGGGATGTGCTGACGGGCCTGCTGGGCGGACTGCTGGCCCAGGGGCTGGAGCCCCTGCGGGCGGCTTTGCTGGGGGTGTATCTGCACGGCCTGGCCCGGGATGTCTGCGCCGCCGGCGCAACCCGGGGGGAGGACTGCGGCTGTGGTTGTCACGATG
>JAOUPZ010000298.1 GCA_029879595.1 Deltaproteobacteria bacterium
TATCGGGATTCATCTACCGGATGGACATCGCCAGGGGGGAGGAGGGCTCCAGCGTCAATGTGCTCTTTGACTACCCCATGAAGCTGACCCCCATGACCGAGTAGCAGGCCGCAGGGGAATGAGCAGGGGGATGAGCAGGGGGGCGCATTGGGGCGCTGATTTTCAGTTTTCCACCGGCTCGGGGATGTGAACCCGGTTGATGAGATACTGCTGGAGGATGGACAAAAGGTTGCTGGTCAGCCAGTACAGCACCAGCCCGGAGGGGAACTGGAACATGAAGAAGGTGAACAGCACCGGCATCCACTGCATGATCCTGGCCTGGGTGGGATCGGGCGAGCTGGGGCTGAGCTTCATCTGGTAGTACATGGATGCCCCCATCAAAAGCGGCATGACATACAGCCCGTCCTTGGCGGAAAGATCGGTCATCCAGCCAAAAAAGCTGGTATGGCGCAACTCGATGGCTCCCATCAGGGCGCTGTACAGTGCGAAAAACACCGGTATCTGCAGGGCGATGGGCAGACAGCCCCCCAGCGGGTTGACCCTGTGCTTGCGGTACAGCAGCATCACCTCCTTGTTCAGCCGCTCCTTGTCGTTCTTGAACTTCTCCCGGATGGCCTTGAACTTGGGCTGAATCTTCTGCATGCGCTTCATGCTGATCATCCCCTTGTAGGTAAAGGGGAACAGCAACACGCGCACCACCACGGTGAGCAGGATGATGGCAATGCCCCAGTTGCCCACGATGGACTGGAACCAGTTCATCAGAGCCAGCATGGGGCGGGCCAGAAAGTCCAGTGTCAGGTTCAGTGATTCCTCCAGCCGGGAACCGAAGCGGGCCATCTCGTCGGCCTGCTTGGGGCCCAGGTACATCTGGAAGTCGCTCTCGATCATCTTGCCGGGCTGAAGGGCCACCTGGGGCAGTTCCACCCCGTAGGTGGCCACCCAGATCTTTTCCTCGCCGCTTTTCTCCTGGCTTGATTCATAAAAGCCGTGGCTTATCCGGGAGCGGGGCTGCACGGCGCTCAGGAAATATGTGTCGCTGATGCCCAGCCACTCCGGCAGAGGCACCTGGACCTGGCCTTCTATATCGTCTGCAGTCTCGGTGTTAACCGAGCCATCCTCGCGCCAGATGGGTCCTCCCGGTTGCGCCTGATAGGCCACCATGGAAACAGCAGGGCCCTCCCCGAACATGGAGGCCACCCTGATGTTCCTGGTTTCCTGGCCATGGTTGACCACCGCCAGGGTGTAGCCCACCACATAGGTATCCCGGAAAAAGGTGAATGACTTTTCCACGGTCAGGCCGTCTGGCCCGGTGCCGGAAAGAACCAGCCGCGCCGGGTCGGCCTGCCCGCCCACCAGCCTCACCGCATCGGAATCCGTGGCAAAGTTCACCCGTGAAAACTGGCGGCTCAGGGAATCCTCCCCCACAAAGCGCACGCCAAACATATCATCGTTGCGGCGGGCCTTGCGCACCATTTCCACCTGGGCGGTGTCGTCCACCTCCACCTTATCGAAGTATTCCCGCAGGGCCGGCACCACATCGCCCCAGCTTATGTTTCTCTTGGCGGCCATGTAGTGCTTCAGGCGGAAGCTGACCAGCTTGCCGCCGATGGTGTCGATTTCAGCGGCGTAAAGGGGAGTCTCCACGGGAATCAGCCGACCGCTGGTGGGGGCTTCCAGCACGGGAACATCGCCCCTGGCAGGAGCGGGTGCGTCCGCCTGGACGGCTTCCTGTTCCTTCGTGACGCTGCCCCCGTTTTGCCCCGCAGTCTCGGTGGCGGGGCGGGGCGGGGCGTCCTTTTGAACAGATGCAGCGGATTCCTCCGTTCCTTCGGCCTCCGGGCGGGTCTCCCTGCTGTCGGTCTGCGTGCCGGGCTGGGCCTGCTGCTGGGCCTGCTGCTGAGCCTGCGGAGGCGGCACCTGCGGCTCGGGCGGAGGGAATAAAACGTAATACCCCACCATCACCAGCACGGACAGCGAAAGGGCCACCAGCATTCGTATTTCCATATTTCGATTCCCTGTCTACTCAAATAATAAATTAATCAATGCCCGGGTTCTTTACTCCGGAGGCACCTATTACCGGCCAACCACACCCCTGGCGCCGCTGCCACAGCAAGAGCGGGCGGTCCGCCTGGGCACCGGGTCAAAGCCCCCCGGATGAAAGGGATGGCATTTCAAAATTCGCAGGGCTCCCAGGACCATTCCCCGGACTGCCCCGTGCTCCCTCAAAACGCCAATGGCGTATTCCGAGCAAGTGGGGTGGAAACGACAGGCCGGAGGCAGAAGGGGTGATATCAGGTATTGATAGGCCCTAATCGGAAGGACAAGCAGCTTAACCATCATTCGGAGATCCATCCCTGCCGCCTGAAAGGCGGGCGAACAACCTTTGAATTTCCGGCTCCACGCTGGACAGCAGAACCGGGAGCTTCGGTTTGCCGGTCACGAACAGGCAGACATCGTAGGGCCGTACGAGCATGTCCCGGTTCTGACGGATGGCTTCCCTCACCACCCTTTTTATCCGGTTCCTGGCCGGGGCGCTTCCTGCGGACTTCCTTACGGATATCAAAAACCTGGAATTTTCCTGTTCCTGCCGGGGGAGAGTCTTGGCCTGAAGCAGGCCCAGCCGGAAATAGCGCCCGTGGCGAAAAACCTTCCCGATATCCTTCTCGCTGGAAAGTCTCTCGGCCCTGGTCAGCCCGCCTGGCCCTTTCATCGCTCCCGCGCTCAGGCGCTCAGGCGCTTGCGCCCCTTCATGCGGCGGCGTTTGATGATGTTGCGCCCCGACTTGGTGGACATGCGCTTCCTGAATCCGTGATTCTTTTTCCGCCTGCGGTTGTTCGGTTGAAATGTTCGCTTCATTTCTTAACGGCCCTCTTGACGACCCAATGGTGTTTTATCTGGCAGTGATTTCTCCCCTGGACCACCGTGTTTTTAACCCGCAGCGGCCTGCCCAACCCTTGGAGAAATACAAAAGAAATATTAAACCCCCAATTTGTGTGGCCTGTCAAATGATTTCCCGTGAGGTTTTCAAACGGTTTTTCCGCCCCCCGCAAGTTCCCGGTGCACACCCGGCCCGGACTACCCGGGCTGCCGGGAATAATTTTTCCTCAAAAAGGGCAAATTATTTGAATTCCCGCCCAGGTTCCATTAGACTTTAAACATTGAATGTTCGCCGGGAAACCGCTGAAAAACCAGCATACCAGCCCAGACAGCGCCGCTGCCGGGAGTAAATAATTCATGGTTGCAGGTACCGGAAAATCCGGCGGGCCCCGGAAAATTTTATTGGACACGCCGGCACCGGGAAAAAAGGTATGGCAGGAATCAGCCAGTTGGTGATTATCGCGATCCTCGTCGCGGCTGCCTTCCTGATACTCCGTCAGCGGCTTCGGCGGATCAAACCGCGGACAAAAAGCATACCCCGGCAGAGCCCAAAGCTCACCGGATGCCAGATAAATACCGTTCTGCACCCCCGGATGGGAAAAGCCTGCCTGTTCGACAGCGGGACCCAGCATGGCCGAGGATTTCGCCGCAAGGAGGGGCCCAACCTTCCCCATGACGAGAACTGCCGCTGCGAGTCCGTAGCGTTCAGCTTCACCTCTACCGAGGTGTTCCATGGCGCCCTGAGAAAGATCACCCGGCTGGACTGCAGCATACCCGGCCTTCCGGAAATCCAGACCCGGCGTCTGCTGGAACTGCTTAAAAGCGCTGAGACCAGGCCCGTGCCGGCCTCGCGGGAGGAATACTTAGCTGCGGTGACGCCCGGGGAATTTCCTGAAGCCTGGCAGGATGAGGTGCGACAGTTTCTGCTCCAGCGCCACGCATTTTTGCTGGAAACGACGGGCCAGGCCGCGGTCAAAGCCACAAAGGCCCCCAAAACCGGACGGGCCAAACCGCCCGCAGCCAAAAAGACCGCCCGGGTTAAAACCGTGACGGCCACCGCGGCGGAAAAATCCGGGGCGGAGAAAACCAAAACCAGCGCCCGGGGATCAAACCAGAAGAAGGTTAAAAAAACAGCGGCCGGTAAATCCGGTACAGAGCAAAAAACCAGGGCTGCCCCCAAAAGAACCACCACCCGGAAAACACCCTCTACGGCCGCAGCCGGGAAAGCAGCTGGAAAAACAGCCGG
>JAOUPZ010000299.1 GCA_029879595.1 Deltaproteobacteria bacterium
GCCCCCAGGGTGAGAATCTGCGAGCTGAACAGGCTTTGCAGCATGTTGTTGTAGAGCACCATTATTCCCGAGATGTTGAAGTTCTTCTCGTCAAGCTCCAGTTTGTTGATCAGGTCGTGGCGGATATCCTTCAGCAGTTTGTCGCGGCGCAGATTGGGGTCTGAGTCAACCACCCGGATGGAATAGCGCACTTCGTTGTTTTCCACGGACACAAAGGGGTCCAGGATGATCTTGCGGAAGCGTTCCGGCAGCTCGTTGTAGATCAGGGCCAGCTTGAAGTTGTCCAGGGGCTCGCCGTCGTTGAGGGTCTTGCCCACCTTGAGCATGGTTCCCAGCGACATTATCTTGCCGATTTCGGGAATCTGCTCCAGGTAGTCGTGCACCCGCTCCACCTGGGCCATTTTATAGGATGTGAACCAGTACTGGGCCTTGCCCTTGGCGGCCTCGAACTCCGCCTCGAATTCATCGAATTCCTCGAAATCATCTCCGGCAGCTTCCTCCTCAGGATCTTCCGGGGAGTCGGCAGCGGAGGCGTCAGCCTGGGGCGCGGGGGGCTCTCCGCCGCCCTGCTCATCGAAGCGCAGCACTATGTCCAGGGGGGTGGTGCCTCCCAGTTGCTGGTCGATGACCTTCATGCCCTGGTAGATCTCCGTGCTTTCCTTGAAATAGCTGATGAAGCTGTTCTCCACCATCAGCTGAAGCATCCCCACCACGCACACCGCCAGCAGTACGGTGCTGGCGACAATGATTCCCCGCCCGGAGCGTTCGGTGATGTTGGCCAGGAACCGGGTCAGCCTGAACCTGGTCTCGAAGCTCATGTTGGGCTGCTCCTTGGGCAGCAGGATCAGCACCGCGGGGAAGATCAGGAAGGTCAAAAACAGCGTCACGAATATCCCGGCGGACATCATCCAGCCGAAGTTGATCACGGGGAGCATGTTGCTCAGCAGCAGCGAACAGAACCCGGCCACGGTGGTTAGCACCATGAACAGGCAGGGCGTGGCCATGGAAAGCACGCTCTCCAGCACCAGCTCATGCTGGCTGGCCTCCGGGTTGGCGGTGATCAGCTCCCGGTATTTCACGATCAGGTGGATGGTGATCGCCATGGTGATGATGATCTGCAGCGAGATGAAGTTGGAGGATATCACCGTCACTTCCCAGCCGAACATCCCCAGCAGACCGCTGGTGGTGAGAACCGAGAAAAAGCAGGTGATGACCGGCAGGACGATCCAGCGTTTCTGCCGGAAGATGACCCACAGGGTAATTATCAGGAAGGCCAGCACGCCCAGCCCGAAATACCTCAGGTCGTCCTTGATGAAGGTGACCAGGTCGTCGGCGATCATGCTCACCCCTCCCAGGAACAGCTCGCCCTTGTCCCGGTGGTGTTCGAGCACCTCGCGCACCTGCTCGATGTTGTCGTGCTGCTTGGCGCGCACCCTGTCCCGATGGAACTTGAAGTCAACCTGCAGCCGGGCCAGTTCGGCGGTTTCCTTGGGGGTGATGGAGCCGTCCTTCTGCTTTTCCCTGAGCCGGTAGCGGCGCTTGATGAAGTCGTTCCAGGCCTTGTCCTCATACAGGTTCACCTGCATGGCGGTGGTTTTGAAGTCCGGGCTCACCAGCAGATTGCGGTAGATGGGGCTGTTCAGCAGCTCGTTTTTGGCCAGCCCCATATCCACTCCCGGGGTTTCCAGGGTGGGAACGTGCTTGAGCATCTCCTTCACGGGCTTGGGGGGGCTTTCCAGCAGGGGCACATCCAGGATGGTGGTGACCGACTCCACCCATTTCAGTTTTTCCAGCTCCGTTTTAAGATCGCGGATGTCATTGAGGGTGGAGGTGTCCAGCAGATCGGCTTTGGGGGTGAGGGTGATGAACAGGAAGTCCTGGGTCTCATACCGGTCGTTTATCTCACGGGAGATCCGCAAGTCCTTGTCATCCTCCAGCACCAGGGTTTCCGCCGAGGCGTCGATTTCCAGCCTGGTGGCCTGGTAGCCCATGTAGAACATGCCCATGATCAGCAGGGCCAGAACCAGGCGGGGAAACTTCAGGACGATGTATTTGTAGAAAAACTTGAGCATGTGTCCTCTTTGCGGCCGTTGGCGGTACTCAGCGGTTGTCCCCGGCGGTTCAGGATTTGCCTGCCCGCTGTGCGGCTCACCGTCCGGGCCCGAACAGGCCCGGACGGCAGGTGTTTTGAAATGGGCGCGAGACCATGATCACGGCTCCACCTCTGCCGGTCACTTCTTCTTGAGGTCCTCGGTTTTTATGGTGAACTCACCGGTTTTCTCAAGTTTTTCCAGCAGTTGTTCATAGGTGCCGGTCTTGAGGAACCCGTCGAACTGGGAGCGGTAGGTCATCACCACGCTCACGCCCAGTATCTCCACGTCATACACCATCCAGGAGTCCGTTTTTTTGTAAAATTTGTAGATCATCTCCTTGCGGTCGTCCTTGGAAACCAGATAGGTCAGCACATGGATTCTTTTCTTGACCTCCTTGGCCTCGTCCACCACCACTTCCTCATCGGTGTACAGGTCGAGCTTCTCCAGGTAGGACTCCTGAAGCCGGTTCACGAATGAGTCCATGAACCTGGTGCGTTGCTCCTTGCTGAGGCCCAGCCAGTGTTTCTTGCCCAGGCTGAGCTTGGCCATCTGGTCGAAGTCGAGCATGGGGTTGACAATATGGATGATTTTTTCGTCGCGTACCTTCTTGGAAAGTCCGGGGGTTTTCAAAATATTTATCACGGAGCTGATTTTTTCCCGGGAAATCTTCATCACCTCGCCCAGTTCATCAGCCGCCTTTGCACTCCCCGGGGCGGCAAGTATAAATATGGCCAGGGCAGCCAGTATGGACAGGGCCGCGGCGGCCCGGATATTTGCAGCTCTCATCTCATGATCTCCATTTTGCGGTTCTGCTCATAAACATCGCGAAGAAAGGTGTACAGGTCCAGCGCGTCTTTTTTCAGGTTGTCGTATTCTCCCAGGTGCAGGGAGACGTAGTTGAACTCCTCGAAGGCTATCAGACCATATTCGGTGGGTGTGTCATTGAGATAGCTCCTGGGGTCCAGGTAGCGGTAGTCGCCCCAGCTGCTGAAGGCGTCCCTGAGGTTGGAGGGGCCGAAAAAAGGGAGGACGATATGCGGTCCGGCCCCCACCCCCCAGTAGCCCAGGGTCTGGCCCAGGTCTTCGTTGTGGGGCTCTAGCCCGAACCACTCCCGGGCGGGGTCCCAGAGGCCCAATATGCCGATGGTGGTGTTGATGCAGAACCGGGCCAGTTCCTCGCAGGCATTCAGGAGCTTGCCCTGCAGGGTGTTGTTCACAAAGCGCAGCGGGAACAAAAGGTTGTGGAAGAAATTGTTCACCCCCTTGCGAGCCAGTTCGGGCACCACGAAGTTATAACCCCGGGCCAGCGGGTCCAGCACCCAGAAATACATCCTGTCGTTGAAAACCGTTATCACCCTGTTGTAGCCCTCCAGGGGGTCCCATATATCCTGCCGCGCCTTTTCGGCGGCCTGGAACTCGTTCTCCAGATCATCGCCAAAGCCTTCGTCGAAGCCATCTCCAAAGCCCTCGCCCTCATCCTCAGGGGTGTCGGAGTCACCAGTCTGGAGCGATTCCAGGTCCGGCTCCTGTGTGTCTGCGGCCAGGATAACGCCTCCCTGGCCCGTGCCAGCTGGCCGCAGGGCCAGGGTGGGGCGGCTGTTGGCGTCCCTGCGGGCGGGTGTGGTTTCCGCGGACTGGCAGCCCGGCCTGTAAAGGACGGCGCAGCGAAGGTTCCGGCTGGCGGGGTATGTCGGGGAGGATGTTGCCGGCTTCAGGGTTCCCCGCGCTTCATGCGTGCTGGCGGAGGGTGGCTTTGCCGGCCCGGTAACGGCGGCCTCGGCGTGTGCCGCCAGCATCAGCGCCGGCACGACCGTCAGGAATAATAAACGCCGTAGTCTCATTTTATTAATTCCGCCCAAACTAGGTGTCATGGCTTTTTCATGCAATAACCCGGCGCATGTCGCAGGGCTGGTAAAGTCTATCAACAAGGACCTTTCTATACAACAGGCTCCCAAGAGACTCTTCTGCTATCGCCCCTCGCGAAACCACGGATACAGTCGCTGCTCATATGACCGGCA
>JAOUPZ010000300.1 GCA_029879595.1 Deltaproteobacteria bacterium
GTATTCCTCCCTGCACCCCCATTGCACCCCCAAAACAAAAACGGGTTACGCCCGAGAACGTAACCCATTGATATGACAGTCGGGGTGAGAGGATTCGAACCTCCGGCCTCTTCGTCCCGAACGAAGCGCGCTACCAGGCTGCGCCACACCCCGAGTCCCAGGGGCCGGCGCGAAGAGCCCCGGCCCCTGAATAGAACATTATGGCGGAAAGACGGGCACATGCAAATGGTTTTTGCAAAGCCTGTCATCGCTTCCTGTCATCCCGCATGGAGGTCGCGCCAGGGCGGCAAAGGCTTGTCAGAGTGCGCCGCGGCTGGGCCCGGGGGCCGGTGACTTATCCAGGTTCCGGGCGAATTTCTCCAGCTCGGCGGCGGCGGCGTCCAGGTCCTCGGCGGAAACCGTGAGGCCGTAGCGGTTGTTTTTCATGGAGTGCGCGTAGCGGGGATCATAGTAGTCCACCAGCAGTTCCGCCGCCACCGAATGCAGGTCTCCTGCGGCGATGCGGGCCAGCATGGAGGATGTGCGCTCCCGCCCCAGGACGCGGGTGAGCTGGGCCAGGGCCTGCTCCCATTGTTCCAGGGCCTTCTGCGGGGTCTGGCCGTATTCGGCTACGATGCGTTCCACCCGTGTTTCCAGCGGAGCGGTGACCAGCACACAGTCTGAAATCTGCATCTGGCGGCGCAGGGCATCGGGCATGAACACCCCGCCGATCTTTCGTGATTCACCCTCCACCCAGACCGGACGTCCATGGTCCAGCCCGTCCAGCAGCCGGCCCAGTTCGGCCTCGAAGTTTTGCTGTGTGCGCGGGTTGAGGTTGATGGCCCCGAAAACCGATGAGCGGTGGCTGGCGGCGTCCTCCAGGTCCAGCCGGTTTTCCAGGCGTTGCAGCAGCAGTGTTTTACCCACGCCGGTCTGGCCGTGAATGACAATCAGCCGTGGCGGCAGGCTGTGCTGGAACTTGTGCAGGAGGTGATTGCGGTAGGCCTTGTAGCCGCCGGGCAGTTGGGTGACCTTGTGCTCCAGGCCGGCCAGCAGTTCCACCACTGACGCCGAGCGCATTCCGCCGCGGGCGCAGTAGACCAGGATTTCACGGCCCCGGAAAGGATCAAAGGCGGCGGCGAACTCGGCCAGCCTTCCTTCCACGAGGCCCCGCCCCCGCCCCACGGCCCGGTCGCGGCCCAGGGCCTTGTAGAGGGTGCCGATTTCCGCCCGTTCATCGTCCGAGAACAGGGGGATGTTTACGGCCCCGGCCACGGCTCCGCGTTCAAATTCTGCGGGCGAACGGACGTCCACCACCACGGCGGCTTCCGCGAGATATCCGGCTACCGTTTCCGGGTCAGGGAGCATAGCTTCATTGATCAACCCCGCCCTGCCTTGAGTTGGGCGGTCTTGGTTTCCTCGTTGGATTTATTTTTGGCGTCCAGGCGGATCGGGGCTCCCGTAAGGCCGTGCTTCTTGCGTACGAGTTCCTCGATGCGGCCGGCCATTTCCGGCTGCTCGGCAAGCAGGCGCTTCACATTTTCACGCCCCTGGCCAATCCTTTCGCCATCAAAGGAATACCAGGTGCCGCTCTTTTGTATGATGCCATCATTGGCGGCCAGGTCCAACAGGCTGCCCACACCGGATATGCCCCCGGAGTGCATGATGTCAAATTCCACCTGCCGGAACGGTGCGGACACCTTGTTTTTCACCACCTTAACCTTGACCCGCGAACCCACGGTTTCATCACCTTCCTTGATGGCGCTGATGCGGCGCACGTCCAGCCGCACCGAGGAGTAGAACTTCAGGGCGTTGCCCCCGGTGGTGGTTTCCGGGTTGCCGAACATCACCCCCACCTTCATGCGGAGCTGGTTGATGAATACAACGATGGTTTTGGACTTGGAGATGATCGCCGTGAGCTTGCGCAGGGCCTGGGACATGAGGCGGGCCTGCATGGCCATGTGGGCGTCACCCATGTCGCCCTCCAGCTCGCTCTTGGGGACAAGTGCGGCCACGGAATCCACCACGATGATGTTCACCGCCCCGCTGCGCACCAGAATCTCCACTATCTCCAGGGCCTGCTCGCCCCAGTCCGGCTGGGATACCAGCAGATCCTCGGTATTCACCCCGATATTGCGGGCATAGCGCAGGTCCAGGGCATGTTCCACATCGATGAAGGCGGCCACTCCGCCCAGCTTCTGCACCTCGGCCACGGCATGAAGGGCCAGCGTGGTCTTTCCGGATGACTCGGGGCCGAATATCTCAATGACTCTCCCGATGGGATAGCCGCCCACACCCAGGGCCATGTCCAGTGCGATATCACCGGAGGAAACCACGGGAATCTGTTCGGCGGAGGCGCTGCCGATTCTCATGATGGCCCCCTTGCCATAGGCGCGCTCCACCTGTGATACGGCCAGATCAATCGCCGTTTGCTTTTCCTTTTCCATGACGCCTCCTCTGCCAGGCATGTTTCCAAAATCCGGTTGCCCATTCTCTGTGATGGGTTCACGCTGGGGCAACAGGAGCGGTAGTGTTTTCAGCGCCCAGCCACCAATGCCGCCATATAATGACGCCGTTCATTGCCGCCACCCGCAGGCCACTGAAAGGTGGCCACGAACCGATAGCCGCTGACCGATAGCCGCCGCCCATCCCACAGCGCTTTTGGGATTCCCTGGCGGCGGCCTCGCAAAACCATCAAAGCAAACCAGGGGCAATCTGTCAACAAAATTTTTTACCGTAATCAATACATATGGTTACGATATATTTTTAGTGCGTTGTGCAGTCTTTCAATTCTTCTTCCAATATATTTTTGTGTGAGCCCCCGCCCCCGGCCATATATTTTCAGGCACGAAAAAAAACCGGGGGAACCCGTCTGTCGGATTCCCCCGGTTTTTTCCCTGCGGTTCCTGTCCCGCCTGTTGCCCGTTCAGGCTTCAGGCGGGAAAGGCCGCACCACCCTGGCTGATCTTGTGCTGACTCCCTTTTAAAACTGGGGAGTCTGGGTTTGACCGGTCTTCCAGCGGGATTTATCCGTGCTGAAGTGGTCGTCATACTGGAACATGTGGTAGTGGTTTTTCAAATCACCGCGCAGTGCGTCAATGGCCGCCTTGTTGGCCCTGATTCCGGTGGTGTTGGAGTTGATCATCACCGTCAGATTGGACTGCAGCGACTGGATTTCCAGTGAGTTGGTCATAACCATGTTGTTGAGGGCCACCATCTGAGCGTTCATCGCGCCGATTTCCGTGTTGATCAATGCCAGGTCCTCGACGCTGGCGCCATTGTTCATCACAAAGTCGGTCAGTTCCGTTATCTGGCCTTCCAGCCCCAGGATCTGGGTCTGCACATCCGCATTGGAAGCGGCGACCTGCTGCTGCACAACCGATATATCCGTCGCCATCGTATCCATTCTTGCCTGAACTGCGTCCGTCAGGGCGTTGAGTTCATTGATGTCAGCCGCAACCTGATTCTGGAGAGCCGCCATTTCCGCATACAGGGCATCCACCTGGGCGGCAGTGGCCGCGTTGCCCGCGCTCACCGCCTGGAGTTCGGCCTGCACCTGCTCCAGAGCCGCCGCATTGACGCTCAGCCGCTCCTTAACCAGGGCCACATCCTCGTTCAGCAAGACGATGGCGCCGCTGTTGGCGGAAACATCGGCCTTAACCGCGTCCAACTCCGTGGCAATTTCCGCCTGACGGTCCTTAAGCAAATTCGTTTCCTCGGTAATCGCAGCAATATTTTCCGCGTTAACGGTGATCTGTCCCTGCAGGTACTGGAACGGCTTGCCGTGAAGGAAGCCCTTCTTGTCGTGCTTATGGTGCTTGCGGGAGCCATCCTTGTCGTCGTGATCTTTACCCTTTCTGCCAGCGGAGGCCGCCCCTGCGACAGCCATGATCGACAGCGCCACCATCAACGCAACCATATTCTTCGCCCAGTTATTCGTCCTGTTCATCGACAGTTTTTTCATCGTCCCGTTCATCACTCGTCCTCCGCGTGTCGCCTGCCTTGAAAACCCGAACTCCATTGTTCCGCTTCTTGGCATGCTGTAATATAAATAATATTATTGATACAGAGTATGGGGCCACTTCACGATGATGTCAACAAAATAATAATAATAAT
>JAOUPZ010000301.1 GCA_029879595.1 Deltaproteobacteria bacterium
GCACCCTCTGCCCGGGCCGCCAACGATCATGTGGTGGTGGCGGGCCTCGGGGCGGGCATCCACACATTTGACAAGGCCGATGATGTGCGCTCGGATCCCTTCATGAAGGATATTGACGATGGGATAACCACCTTCATTGGCGCCGAGTGGTATTTCCTGGGTGACCTGGGGTTGGGGCTGCGGGATACCACCATACTGTCGGGCCGGCTGGGCGAAGAAGGAGGCCTTCGCAAAACAGATACGGTGGAGTTCAATACATTCATGCTCACCATCAACTACATGCCGCTGGTGATAATGGATGGTTACACGCGCATGGGGGTGCTGGCCGGCCATGGCAAGGCAACCTACAAGCGCACCATCAACTACATCATTGAAGAGAGCTTTGAGGCGGCAGGCTCGGCCACCATGAAAGGGATATACCTGGACTGGGGGGGAGACGAGTTCGGGGCAAGGCTGGGCTATAACACCTTGAACACCAAACTGGGCAGGATCAACATGGGTGGCGGCTCCAGGCTGGACGTGGACATTTCCGGCTCCCACTGGTACTTCACCCTGCGCATGGCCTTCGGCCCGAACACCAGCTTTCAGTGAGCAGGCCGTGGCTCAGCAGGTACTGCCAATTGCTGTGCCATGACATAAACAATATTACTACCAGACACAGCCGCATCCCCCCGCTGGACTCCTCCCTTGGGCTTACCTGGAGGCGGCCAGGGCCTGGTCGCGCTCCATGTTGAACTTCACCCATTCGTCGGCCTTGTCCTCATCGGTCAGGGGCACGGTGCGCGGGGGCTCGCCAGGAACGATGATCACCTTCTGGTCCTTTTGCACCATGACCATCCACTCATCCCGGGAAATCTCCTGGGGCGGAGCGATCTCACGGGGCCCCTCTATTTCCACCGGCGCCTCGGGCTGGGGCGGGGGCACGGCGGCCACCACTCCCTCGACCACCGAGACCGCGGAGGCCCGGGTCTCCTTGTCGTAGTCCACGCCGAACTGTGTGCCCTTAACGCCGATGGTGGCGGTCTGGGTGGACACCTCGAATTTTTCACCGGATTTTTCCTTGAGCGGGCTGATCAGGCCTCCCCAGAACCGTCCCAGCATCAGGTTGACCCTGGTGCGGGTGCCCTTCTTGGCATCCGACTCCATCTGGGGCAGTTCTATCTCGGTGGCCTGCCCGATGCGGAATACCCGTTTGGGTGCGATGGTGATCTCCACCCGGGCGTCCATGCCGGTGCGGATGCTGTCACCGCTGTGTACCTGCATGCCCTGGGCCAGCACCTCCCACTTGGTGGTTCCCTTGCGCTTCACTTCCGCGGGTCGCTTCAGATAGGTTACTTCACCCGCTTCGGCCAGCGAGGGCAGCGCCAGCAGTGCGGCCAGCAATCCGCATAGCAGAAGGGCCGGCAGAGCGGTATTCAGGTGACGGCTCCGGGGCCTGGATGTGATAATCATGGGGGTCCTCGCTTTGATTATATTGCTCAGCATTGGATTGGCTGCCGCTGAATGGATCTTACTCAAAACTGCCTCGGCCGCGCAAGGGCGCAATGCAGAGAACTCCGCCGGTTTTCCCGAACAATAAAGGACCGGGGCTGGCGGAGGGCGGCAAAAACTGCTAGCAAGTATTCAAGGCAGTCAAGGCAGGATCAATCCACCCCCGGATTGCCGGGATGGCACCGGGAAGCCAGGAAAAAAATACGGGAGCCGGGCGCTGGATATAGTTTCTGGTTAGCGCTCCCCCCGAACGCACACAGACAGAGGAACGCAGCGATATGAGCATTGAAGACCGCCTGGGCGAACTGGGCATCACCCTGCCGCCCGCTCCGGCCCCGGCCGCCAATTATGTTCCGTTTGTACAGGAGGGCCAGCTTTTGTTCATCTCCGGTCAGATACCCTTCGGGCCCGATGGAAAGCTGGCCTATGTGGGGCGGCTGGGCCGGGATTATTCGGTGGAAGAAGGCTACCAGTCGGCCCGGCTGTGCGTGCTTAACGGCCTGGCTCAGGTCAGGGCCGCCCTGGGCTCCCTGGACCGGGTCCGGCGCATTGTCAGGGTGGGGGGATTTGTCAACTGCACCGAGGACTTCACCCAGCAGCCCCAGGTGATCAACGGGGCCTCGGATGTGCTGGTGGAAATTTTCGGAGACCGGGGGCGGCATGCCCGGGCGGCCGTGGGAAGCATTTCACTGCCCCTGGGGGTGGCCACCGAGGTGGAACTGGTGGTGGCCTTCGAATAGGGGCTGCGCAGTTATTTTTAAAGCTGCTGCATATTCCCGCTACTTTATATCCCGGCCCACATAGACCAGGATATCCACGCCTTCAATCTCCCGCTCCCGGCTGGTCATGGGTTCAACCACCTGAGGCTGCACCAGCACCGAGGCGATCCGCACGGCGGCTCCCAGGTCCTGGGGGCGGAAGCTCACCCGTCCCTTGCCGGGAATCGGCTCCTCGGTACTGGAAACAAACGCCAGCTTGATCATCTTGCCAATGTTTTTTTCCAGGTAGTCCCGCTGGATGTCTCCCACCAGCAGCGCCACTTTCTGCCCCTGTTTTTTCTGGTTGACGTGCGAGATGACTCCCACCCGGACCACTCCGGGCGGTCCCGGCGGGGGAAAGGCCTGCTCGTAGGGAATGCTCCCCCGGGGGGCGGTTTCCGGTGCGCCGGGTTCCGGCGGTTGGGGTATCTTGCCAAAGGCTCGCCGGGCCGATATTCCCTTGGGCTCATCATCGGCCATGGTCTGAGTCTGGCCAGCTGCCGCTGGGCCGGCAAGGCCCGGGGTATCGATGGGTGAAGGGACGGTGGGATCCGCCGAGGCGGTCTCCGGGGTGCCCGCCGGAGGCGCTGTCACGGGTTGATCTCCGGGAGGCGCTCCGCCCGCCTGTTCCTTCGACTCCGCCGGAGTATTCTCCCCGGCTGACGGGGCGGGGGGCTGCTCTTTTCCATTGGACGTTACGGGGTCCTCGGCCTTTTCCACAGGTGGTTCCTCCAGGGGGGGGACCACCTCTTCGTCAATGCTGCAGGCACCCAGGGCCAGCAGCAAAACGAAAAACACCAACAGGCCGCGCGTCAGTGCTGCCAGGACTTTCCTGCCGGGGTTTATCCCGCTGTTCTCCATGGAAACCGGAATCTTGACGGGTTGTCGTTGCGCCCGCCTTTATTCATCTGGCCGGGCCGTGGTTTTCAACATCCTAACAAACCCATAGGCCATAGGGGAGAAAATCTCAAGTGTTGATCTTCCGCCGCCCTGATCAGACCGCTCTTTTGAGAAATTAAATATGGGCCTGCCGGGAAAGAACCTTCCGGCTCGTTCTTCTGGCGGTTATGGCGGCAAAGATTCTCCGAATATGGTATGTATTGAATGCGGCCTTTGTTCGGGGGCCCGCCAGGGAACCGTGCCCATTACGCAAACCAATGGGGCAACGCAAACGCTGTTCCCGTGAATAATTCAGCCGGGAGGTTCTTCCCCGCCGCCAGCCGGACAGACCGGTCGGGGAGTGACGCGGCATAAACGCAAATTAGCCTGTTCAGGTTTTTCAAAGGAAGGGATGATGCTGGTTCGCGAAATCATGGATAACGATCCGGCCGCCATCGGGGCCGGAGCCTCGCTTGCCGAGGCGCTTAAGGAGATGGCAAGGCATAAAACCAAGTACCTTGTGGTCAAGGGAAAGGAGGATGTTGTCGGCATCCTCTCAGACGGAGATCTGGGCCTGTACTATGGCCGGGACCAGAGCGATGGAAGCGACTGGGAAAGGATGACGGTACAGGAGATAATGTCCCCCCGCCCGTTGACTGTGGGCAGCTCGGAGAATGCCGGGGATGCGGCCCGCACCATGCTGAGGGAGGCGGTCAGCGCCCTGCCGGTGGTGGATAACGGAGTACTGGTGGGGCTGCTTTCGGACCGCGAGTTCACCCGCTATTTCGCCCGGCACTGATCTGAAAGGCACTGGTCTGCACGGCGTTGACGGTGCGGCGTTGACGGTGCGGCTGCGGGTTTTCAGGTGGGCTATGCCCCGCGTCTTTTGCCCACCAGAGCCAGCGCTCCCAGGCAGAAAATGAACATCGCGG
>JAOUPZ010000040.1 GCA_029879595.1 Deltaproteobacteria bacterium
TGGGCATTGTTGATTTCATGTCTTTTGTTCTGGCGGCGGTTGACAACCGGAAGGTTGTAAACCCGTGCGAGTCATGTTTTCCATAACTCATATCATGTCCATCCGGGCGATGCCGCATTTTGCCACGGACCCGACGGTTTCTTCCGGCGGTGTTCCGTCAAGGCAATGCGGGCCAGTTCGTCGGCGATTAGCTGGAACATCTGTGTCAGGGGCCAGGACTGCGCAAGTACGGGTCCGCCGTCCGGCCATTCGGTTCTCAGCCAGCCTCCGGCCTGCCTGGAGTGACACATGAAAAACAGATTAAGCCAGTACCGGCCGGTTCGCCCGCAAATTTCTCCCTCCGCATCGTCGGGATATCCCAGTTGGCGGCGCCTTACCGCCCGCCTCATTTTTTTTCGGCTGTTTCTTCCACCTCCGAGATGGAGACCAGCCGGGAGATGATCTCGCTGGCCAGGGGCAGCAATACCGCCTCTTCCGCCAGGTCTGCGGGGGTAGCCGGGCCGGTGCTCTGATCCCGGGTGATAACCAGCCCCTCCAGATTGCGCACATGCTCCGGGAATATCCGCGTCGCCAGGGCCGTCAGCGAGGCCCCCGGCCTGTCCTCTGGCTGTGGGGTATTTTTGCTGCTCCACAGGTCCAGCAGGGCCTGGAAGGCCCATACCCTGAGCGGCCTCAGCTCGTATGAAACATCCTTCCAAAGACCGCTTTGTTCCTTGCGCCAGTCAAGATTCAGTTCCATTTCAATATACCGGTAGTTGTTGATGGCGCAGGCGTGCAGCGCCGAAAAGGTTATTTCATCACAGGTACGCCGGCTGGGTATTCACCAGGGTCACGCGCAGCGCATACCCAGAGGTTGTATCGAACACGCCCGTGGCCGTGAACCCGGCCTCCAGGGCACCGGTACCCGTCAGTTGCGGGGTGAGCTCCTGAAACCTGAGCCGGGGCAGGTCAATCACGAGTTGGGCGTTATATCCAGAACTGACGGCTTCTCCGTTGAGGGTCAGCAGAAACCGGTTTTCGGTTTGTTGCATGAAATCCTGGAACAGCTGCTGGTTTTCAAACAGGAAGCTTCCCTCCAGGGTAACCTTCTGGGGGCCGCTTCTTTTTATCCGGTGCGGGGTCTTGCGTCCGGATATGGTGTGCTGGGCGGCAAGCTGGTTTTCAAAGCGCACCAGCAGGCTCCGTATATCCGGCTGGGCTGTTCCGCCATGGCTGATCGAAGCCACGTCCCAGGCCCAGGGGCGGCCCGGCTTGAAAACCGCGGTTCCGGGTGCCTTTTGCTGGAACTGTCCGCCGATGACCTCCATGGAGGCCGAAAGCAGCTGCCCATGGGATATTTCCAGGGACAGGGCGTTGGCCAGCAGATCGTAGTACAGAAAGGCCGAGCCGGTATCGCGGTGTATTTCCACCGACAGGGGAGGCACGGCCGCGTAATTGTCCCAGTCCTGGGATACCGGAAGAAACTCGTGCCGGAAGGCGGAACCCTGGGCGGTGACCGAACTCTGGCCCAGGGCCGCCTTCAAAAATGTTCCCAGGTAGATGGGATGGGCCTCGGTGCGGATTTCCCCACCTATTTCATGGGCCCCCTCATGAACCGGCGATTCGGCCAGCCGGGAGTACATGTTGTTTTCCACCAGCGTCTCGATGGTTTCCGCAATGGATTCTGAAACCAGGGGGATGAAGAACTGGGAATTGGTCTTGGTGGTGCCGAAGCTGCTTTGAAAGCAGACGGCCAGGTGGCCGGACTGTCCATAACCCATGATGATGCTCCTGTCGGTTGATTGGTGTGCGGAATCAGCCCCGCAATTCCGCCTTTATGGCTATTTCATTGGTGAACAGCCACTGGTTGTCGGATAGATCACGTTGAAAAGGGGTGACCTCAAGCCCGCTAAGACTGAGCACGGTGCCTCCGATGGTCCGGTTACCGCAGACGGTCTGGAGCACGGCGCTCTGGGCGCGGCTCAGCAGTCTGGTGGCCTCCTGCCCGCTGCGGTGGCTCCCCTCCTGCACATACAGGAACAGTTCCAGGTCGGCCTTCCAGGGGATGAGCCCTCCCAGGGTGTGCGGGTCCAGCGTCAGGCTGCCGTAATACAGGCCCACCCAGGGAGTCTGGTTTATATCCCTGTTCAGGGCCTCCCCCTCCTGGATGGTGTACCCGGAGGAAACCAGCACCGGATCGTTTTGCAGAATCTCGAACAGTGCCGTGGTAATGCTGTCCACATGAATCATCGCAGGCTCTCCCTGATAAAGTTTTCAGCAACCGGATGAAGCAGCCGTTCGGCCTGTTTTGCTCCGGGGAAAAAGGCCCTTTGGGGCACGCCCCGTCCCAGCTGGTGGGGTGCCGCATAGGCTACCGGGTTGTCGAGCACCAGACGCTGGGGGGTCCGCCGGAAGGTTATTCCCCGGCGCAGTCTTCCGGTGGCTCGCAGGGGCCTGGTTCCCAGCCCGGCTGCCCGACGGGAGGCCAGCGTGCTGTGGGCCAGGGGCGGCCAGTTACGGCTGGTTCCCTCCAGCAGGCCCCCGGCGCGGTCAAAATTAAGGCTGATCCACTCCCGGAGCGTGTTTTCAAACCGGGCCAGCAGCCGGCCCCGCCCTGCAAGCCGCCGGCAGAGAAGTGCGAAGTATTCCCGGGCGTTGCCCCAGCCGGGCGGGTTCATGCTGAGCAGTTCCCGTTCCGTCATAGGTCCGTACCATCGGGGCAGTGTGTGTGGGGGCAATCACTCCCCTCGGTCTCCAGGCTGAAGATGGTGCGGTAACGGGCGGTGTTGCTCCAGACCACCCCGCCCTGGCTGGCGGCGTAGATGGGCTGTCCACTGTCGGTGAGCATGGCTTCCCGCCCTTCGGCCAGGGCCTGTATTCTTTCCATGGTCCGGCTCCGCAGCTCTTCGCCATCGCCTTTTTCGCGGCTGCGCTGGAGCACCAGCAGGTAGGCCAGATCAACCGCCAGGTCACGGGCCGTGACGTTATTGCTGGAAAAGGGCACCGTGAAAAAAGGGGCCAGCATGGAATCCAGCCTTGCAGAGGCAAAGGGCAGGTAGTGACTGGCGATCTCCGCCGCGTCCAGCTTGGTGGAATATCGGGTGTTGAAATCGGTATAGGTGGCGTACACGGTGTTTCTCCAGTCAGGCGGATTTTCTTCTGCCCCTGCCGCCGACCGGTGTTTTCTCCGGGGCGGCGGTGGATTTCACGAACCCCCAGTCATGGGGATTCTGCTGCTGTGATATCAGCTCCTCCAGGTACCGGCGGGAATGCTCCCGGTAGTGGGGGTCATTTTTCGATGGTTTCACTGGTGCCAGCATGGCGTTGGCTCTCCTGGGCGCCTTGGGGTTGTTATTTTGGAAAAGAGCCGTCCCGGGCAGGGCCCCGCGCAGGGGGTCTGAACCGTTGCCGGGCATCCCGGGACGGCGGAGGGTTTTCCAGGCGTGGGAGGCGCGGCCCGCCAGGCTGTATTGCCCGCAGGCATTGTCTACAGCCGGAACAGGCCGCGCGTAAGTCCTCCCGTTACACCCCGCTTCAGGTGCTCGAGGTCACGTTGCTGACCAGGAATCCCAGGGGCCGGGAGGTCATCACCTCGTCCTGGTAATACCCGATCTCCACCTCGGAGCAGTGGCGGCGGCTGTCGTACGGGTGGCGCTCCACCTGCATGTTGGGCAGCCCCGGAACGGCCCAGCGGAAGTAATACCCGAAGGACGGGGTTTCCATGGAGGGCTGGTCCGGCGCGTAGTACACCAGCACATGATCGCGCCAGACCTGTTCCAGGTTGAGCGGCTGGGCCTCCTGGGCGTTGTTCTGCCAGGCGTTGCCCACCAGCACGTTGGCCTCCAGCAGGTCTTCCACCTGCCGGGTGGTGGGATAGAGCCCCCCGCCGGAGACGCCGGGGTTGCCGGCCTTGTCGATGACCTTGGAGTTTCTCCTGAAGTGCCGCCAGGCCGTTCCGGAGAACAGCACCCGGTTGGGGCGGTATCCGGTGGCCAGTTCCACATTGTCGATGGCCGTCCAGAGGTCTCCCAGGGGATCGGAGTTGGCGTGGTCGGTCCAGGCCGAGCCCACCGCAGCCGAGGAACCCACGTTGGCCGGATCGCGCAGTTTTTCGGCCAGGCGCACCTCCCAGTCCAGGAACAGCGCGTCCTGAACACGCATCACCCGGCCCTCTTCAAACTGCTGGATGAACACCGGGTCCGCATTGGAGCGGTCCTCCAGGGTCACATCGGCCTTGAGGGCGTAGTTTCGGCAAAAAAACGAAGCGCTGGATACGCGCGATTCGATTTTATTGGCCTCGCCCCCCCGGGAGCGCCGGGTGTTTTCCCTGCGGAACAGGTCCGCCTGTTCGAACACCACATAGGTATCGGACTGTTTGGGGACCTGCACCACCGGGAACACGCGGTCGGCGATGAACCCGGCCGGGCGGTAGTTTACTGCCATGTTGGACAGGTGGTGATCGATATGCACGGCCCGTCCCTGCTGATAACCACTCATTTATGCGGTCTCCCCTGATTGGCCCATATAGGCGATGGTTGCAAAGTTGAAGGCGCCCGTACCGATGCCGCCGGAAACCACGGCGGTGTCCAGGCAGCGGCCCACGACGTAACCGCCGCTGCTGGCCTCGATCAGGTAGCCCGATCCATTGACGGTGAGCCGGCGTCCGGCGTTAACCGGGGCGCCTGCGGTGAACTTCATCACCCCGGCATAACCCAGGGTGATGTGTTCGTTCTGTCTGCCGCCGTAGAGCAGCAGTCCGCCGGCCTCCCGGCCGTTTTGTGAGATCATGCCGTCGTCCAGGGACACGGCCTTGTAAAGGTGACCGGTTCCGGCGGTGAGGTCGTCAAGATCCTCCCCGGCGGCTATGGTCCAGGTGAAATGTGGTCCGGCAACGGACATGGTCATGCTCCTGTGATGGGGTTCATGGTGTATTCCCGGTAGGCCCGGGCCAGCGTCTGGTTGTTTCGCAGCACAAAGGATGCGGCCTCGCTGTAGCTGATGTTGAGTTCGTTCATTCTGCGCCGGGCCTCGTGGGCCAGCACCTGGGATGGATTCCCGGTGCCGGTTTCGGCCTGCTCCGGGCTCCGCGAGGAAAAGGCCGACTCTCCCTGGGGCAGGCGGACCGGGCTCCCCTGCACGAAGTCGCGCACCCATTCAAAGGGCACCGCCAGCCCCTCGCCGGAGACAAAGCTCCGGGCCTGGCGGTCGGCTTCCCTCAGCAGGGTATCCTTCAGTGCCGGGGCCAGCCGGCCCGCGTGCACCTGCTCCTCGCAGAAGTTCAGCACCTGTCGGCGGGCCTCCTGAAAGGCGTCCCGGTTGCGCCGTGAGCGGTCATCGGCCAGCCATTTTTCATGACGGGACCGGAAGGCGCGCAGTTCCTCCAGTTCGGTCCGGAGTTCCTCCAGCGAGGCGTTTTCCCGGGATTCCGGAACGGGGTGAGGCTTGCCTGGGCCGGTGTCTTCTCCCGGCAAGGCCTGGTTTTGGCAATCGTTCATACAAAGCTCCTGATTGTTGGTGACTATTCGACTTTCAAGAACCGGCAGGGTGAACACCCGGCAGGTGTCGCCGCCGGCCGGTAGGCCCGGGTGCGCGGTCAGATACACGCTCAGGTCCTGCAGGTTCTGCACGGCGGGCAGGTCCGCACCCAGCAGGGCCACGGCTTTCAGGGCCTTGCCCAGCGTCTTCCTGCCCTGGCGCACCCGGAAATATATCTCTGCGGAAACGCGCCGGTAGCGGCCGGAGCGGATGGCCTGATACACCACCGAAGGCACGCCCTGGAAGCTGGCCATCAGCCTGTCGCCCACCACCCGCAGTGACTCCACCCAGCCCAGCGCGGGATCGCCGTCCTTCTGTCCCAGCAGAGTCTGGCGTTCATCGTGGCCGAACTTGAGTGGCGGCTTGAGCCGGTGTTTGAGCTTTTCAAAGTTCCGGGCGATTTCCTGGAGGTCCTTCAGGGTGAATACCTCGCCGTTCCATTCACCCACGCTGAAAATTTCCGCTTCCACCTGGTATCCGGTAAGGGTCGGGGGGGCCATGCTTTCTTCTCCGTATGCGGTTGGTCTGGTGTCAGGGCTGCCGGTTTCGTGTCGGGGAGCTCTGGTGGGTCTCCCGGCCAGGGAATCCCAGCAGCCTGCGCAGGTGTTCCTCGTCCTGGGCCGTGGGGTTGACGGCTCCCTGCTCCAGGGCCTGCTGCCAGGCCCGCGCGTATTCCATCTTCTGCGACTCGCTCAAGGGATCGAACACAAACAGGGGCCCCTCCTCCAGGCCGAAGTTCCACCGGGCCAGCTCCCGGAACAGCTGTTCGTTCAGGGTGTCGGCGCAGGATTCGGCCAGGCTGTTCATCAGCAGGAAAAATGTTTCCTGCTGGGTTTTGCTCTGGCTGTAGCTGCCGGTCTGTCCCTGTTCGGAAAACCCCAGCAGGTTGGGCACCAGCAGCGCCTTGGCGATGGCCTTGTCCCGCGAGGCCACGGCTTTTTCGAAGGCGTCTGTGGATTGCGCCGAGATCATCTTCAGCTCCACGTTGGCTGGCGTTATCACACTGGTCTGGCTGTTCAGCCGGCGCATGACCTGTTTAAGCTCCTCCCGCTCCGCCGCGCTCAAGGGGCCTGATATCCGCCCGTGCACGAACCCGGCGGCCATCCGCTCCAGGTAGATGTTCCAGAACTTGAGGATGTGCTCCTTGCTCCACCAGTGGCGATAGCATTCCCGCAAGTCCGATTCGCCGTACTGGGGGTCCTTCTCCGGTTTGTTGACATGGTGTATGAACCGGGTCGGATCGAGCCGGACGGGGCGGCCGTTCTGCTGCTGCAGCAGTCCGGTGGCGTTTCCGTGGCGGTCGGTATCGAAGCTGAATGTTCCGGCAGGCCGCAGTTTAAGCGCAGACAGGCCCCAATAGGTCCGTCCCCGGTAGTCCATGGGCTGATAGACTTTTTCCACCAGGCTGAAGCCAAAGGCCTGACTGGACAGGATGGCTTCCAGGGCCTGCCGGAATGAGCCGTTCAGTTTTTTTTCCAGCATGAACCGGAAGAAGTCGGCGCACCGGGCCATGTTCCGGTCAGCCGGATTGAACCGGAAGCTCCAGTTGCGGGAGGAAATAACCGAGCGTTTGAGGTTCAGCAGGGCCCGCACCTGGTCGTCCAGCAGCATCCGGTGGTAGATGCTCTGCCCCTGGCGGTTAAGAAGCTCATCGGGGTTCCAGCGTTCCAGGGGTACCTGGCCGAAGAACATGCCCTCGGCCCAGCCCACCTCTCCGCCCTCGGGCCGGTCGGTCTGTTCCTGGAATCCCACGGGGGCGGGGGCCGCCGTCCAGTCCCCCAGCAGCGTGGAGGCGAACCGTTTCATGGAGTCAATAATGGAAGTCAAGGCTGGCCATCTCCGTTCCCAGAATGAAGCCGCCGGTCTGGGCGGCCATTCCCCAGCAGCAAAGAGCCAGGGCGATTACACAGTCGTCATGCCCGCCCGCCGGCGCACCGCAGCGCACATGGCCGGTGGGCAGTGTTTCATAGCGAAAACCGGACAGCTCGCTCATGGTTTCCTCATGGGGAATCATGCTTAGCCGTCCCTTCTCCATCAGCAGGGCCAGGTGGTCTATCAGCTGCCTTTTTCTAAGTGCCGTGAACACCACCGGCTGCACGGGCACACCCATTTGCATCAGGTCCTCGCAGACCGGGTCACCTACGCCGGTGGCATCGGCCAGCACCGATGCTCCACCGAATCTGCGTGAAAGCCCGGCGATCCTTTCGGCCTGCTGTTTCCAGGGGAGCTGCCGGAACCTCTCGCAGGCCACACAGGCCAGCCGGTCCGCCCGCCCCACCC
Source organism: Deltaproteobacteria bacterium (assembly GCA_029879595.1). Classification (GTDB taxonomy): domain Bacteria; phylum SAR324; class SAR324; order SAR324; family JACQKK01; genus JAOUPZ01. Next base: position 7,795 of record JAOUPZ010000040.1, read on the forward strand.
AGGCCACCGTATAGTCGGTGTGCCGGGCCAGGTCCACTCCAATCACATAGGGCGCTCCCGGGCAGCCCGACTCTTCGGGCCCGGCCCGGGGTATTTCATCCAGCCTCCGGAATACGCACCCTTCCTCGTCGATGAACTCGGCCAGTATCTCCTGCCGGTACACCCGTTCGGGCATATGTTCGCGCTGGCGCTCCAGCTCCTCGCGGTTGACCGCCGGGTTTACGCTGCTGGGGTGGCGGAAGCTGGTCCAGTCGGCCTGGGAGTCGTCCTGGCCCCGTTCGTACATCCGCTGGAACAGGCCCCGTCCCTTGGGCGCTCCTATGAAGAAGAACTGGCAGGCCGGTGAGTCCAGCGCCATGGGCAGCAGGGTCTCGTAGTAGAGCTTCTCGTTGCGCAGCAGTATTCCCGCCTCGTTGACCCAGATATAGTCATAGCCCATGCCTTCCAGTGTTTCCGGCCTTTGCCCGGAGCCGAACTCCAGCACCGAACCGTTGGCGAAAGTCACTACCCTGCTGCTGACGGCCAGCCGGTAGGGAAAGCCTTTCAGGTGCGGCAGAAAGTAGCGCCGCCAGTATTTTTCGATGTTTCTCAGGGCCGTATCCACCCACAGGTGGCGGCTGCCCGCCTTCTCCCAGGCCAGTTGCCGCAGCCGGAGAACTGCGCCCAGGGTTCCCCCGGCCCGCCGGCCTTTCACATACACCACATGCCGGGTTTCGCTGTCGAAAACCTCCTGCTGGTGGGGCAGCATGGGGCAGTGAATGATTTTTTTCCTAGGGCTCCTGCTGCTTTTTGTCGGCCTGGTGGATCCGGACGATTTCGATGCTCTCCCCTTGTTCCTCATCCCAGTCTTCCCCGCCATTGGCCTCCAGCATGTCGAGCAGTTCCTTCATGGCGGAGATACCTCCCACCATGGCCGTTTCATAAAGTTTGCGTTTCACCCCGGCCCTTCCCAGCAGCCGGCCCCGCTCAATGGCGGCCCGGGCCTGTTGTTCCCAGCGGGCCTCCAGCACCGGTGGCCAGTCCAGCTCAGCCTGGATTTCCTCCAGCACCAGACCCATGCGGGCCAGTGTGCCGACCTGGGCCAGCTGCTCCCTCCTCTGGGCGGCATTTGCCTTCCAGGGCCTGACAGGGGAGCCTGGGGCAACTGGGACAACTGGGACACCGGTCTCGGTTGACTCATGAGTGTTCTTTTCGCTCATTTAGCGCAGTCCCTCAGGGGATGGGCCAGACTGTTGCCGAAGCCAGACTGGCGCTGAGGTTTGCCGCCAGCAGGCACATTGCCAGCAGACCCACGGAAAGGCTGTACCAGTATGTGAAGTCTTCATGCACCGGAAGGACTCCTGTGAATGACAGCAGGACAACCGGACGATTGGCTGCCGTGTTGGTGTTTTTCTGTTGGGGGGAGTTTTAGTGATTTTCCAAAGCACTTGTTCATGTGCCTTGGTTACTATTATGGCAAATAAAACAAAATGTTACAACGGACAAAGGCAGACAGAAACGGACAGGGAAGGACCGAATCCGGCAGCGGGTTTATAATATGAAGCAGTTCTTTAAGGGGAAGGGATACCTGGGGGGGAGTCCGGCCGCGGCGCAGGGCCAGGAAAGCTTTCCGCCGCGGCCTTGATCCTTATGGTCTTAGCTGATCTTGCCTTGCAGAATGAAGGCGATGACCAGGCCGTAGATCACCAGCGACTCGATGAGCGCCAGACCGATAATCATCGGGGTGAAGATGCGATCCGAGGCATTGGGATTGCGGGCGATGCCCTCCAGAGCAGCGGCCAGACCGCGTCCCTGTCCCAGGCCGCCGCCGAAGGCAGCCACGCCGATGGCCAGGCCGGAACCCAGCGCCAGGCCGAAGGTGGCCAGTTCGCCGGTGGCGGCGTACAGGGGAGAGGCCAGCAGAACCAGCATCACGCCCAGCAGAAAAGTAAGTTTCTTTTTCATGACTATGTTCCTTGTATGTTTGCGTTATTGAAAACCAAACCCCCGTTAATGGGGATGATCCAGCGCGTCCTGGAAATAGACGGCGGACAAGAGAATGAAAACAAAGGTTTGAAGAAACGAGATAAAAATTCCCAAGCCCATGAAGGGAATGGGCAGTCCCAGGGCCAGCAATGAGCTGAACACGAGCACCACTTTATGATCCCCGGTCATGTTACCGAACAAGCGAATGGAAAGCGAAAGGGGCCGCACCATATGAGAGACCAACTCGATCGGAAACAGCAGCGGCGAAAGCCACCACAGCGGGCCCATGAACTTCTTGATATAGGCAAAGCCGTGTTCGCGTATTCCGATAGTGTGGGCCGTGATGAAGGTGATAATGGCCAATGCAAAGGTAACATTAAACTGATCGGTGGGTGGATTGAAGCCTGGGACCAGACCGATCAAGTTGTTCCCGAGAATAAAAAACGAGAAGGTGCCCAGCACGAAGAACACATTGCGGGCGCCATGATGGATAATGCCGTTGAAAAGGTTCATCAGACCGCCGACAATCCATTCGGCGACAAAGGCCAGTGAAATCCGCCCTTCAGGCTCAAGCATTTCGGTCTTGCGGAATTTCCTGCCGGCGATGAAGGCGAACAAAATCAGGATCACCGAGACCACCAGCGCGTCTATCCCCGCATGGGGGTCAATGCCGTACTCGGCCATCAGGTGTTCCAGCGGGGCGAAGAGATAAGCGCCCCAGGTAATCGGTTGTGCCATGGTGTGACTTTTCCTGGTTGCTGAAGTTTTTTCTGTATTTCAGGCCCTGATCTTTTTCAGCCCGAATGCCGCCCGGCAAATAAATCAATTACAAACTCGCAATCTGTAAATCTGTTAAAACGCCTCCTGGAGACAGCGTCCGCCCTGCTGCTTTATTGCGGCCCTTCTTCATCCGGCGGTTGCTGTGACATCCCGTAGAAAGCGAACAGGAAGGTTGCTCCCAGCAGGGCCGTGAGACCGATCAGGACCCCGAAGGCGTCCATCTGGTATTCGATAATCGCCGCATACAGCACCACCGCTGTCAGGACAAACTTGATTACATATGACGCAATCACCAGTCCAGTTGGCCGTTGCTTGCTGATAAGAATTGATTTGACAAGGTTTTTTGTCCAAATCAGATTAGCAGCAACAATTAAAAAGCCTAGCAACACCGCCCACATAAAGTCAAGGCCCTGCCACATGTATCCCACGGCCAGACTGGCCGCGCCAACGATGGTCAGCACGATATAATATGTGCGCATGGACTCGGCGGTGAAGAAGGCCGGTTTGAGGGGTGGCGTGTTATCGTTCATTGCTCGCGGGATTGTTGTTTTTGTTCCTGCTGCTCGCGGTTCATCTCCGCCTGCAGGGCCCTCAGGCCCCTCCACAGGCTGCGGAAGGCGGCTACCAGGCCGAACAGCAGACATCCCAGCAGCCAGTAGGGCTGGGTGCCGTATCTTTCATCAAGGTACTGGCCGGCAAACAACCCCCCCAGTACCAGTATGCCCATTTCCAGCCCCATGGTGCTGAAGCGCAGGTACCGCTGCATATGTTCTTTGTTCTTCGCCATGCAAGGGCCTGAATATTATGAGGGCCAGTAAACAAAGTCCGCCACCTGACCAAAAGTCCTGCCGGGGATCAGCCTGGTCACAGGCTGGCCATGGCCCGCCCGGCGGCTTGCGCTGTCCTGCGCAGGTCCTCCTCGGTGTGGGCCGTGGAAACGAACGATGCCTCAAAGGCCGAAGGGGCCAGATACACCCCGTTTTCCAGCATGACCTTGAAGAACTTGCTGTAGCGCGCCGTGTCGCAGGCGGTGGCGTCGTCGTAGTTTCGGACTGGCTTATCGGAAAAGAAGAAGCCCATCATGGCTCCGAACCTGACGGTCTGCAGGGGCACGTTGTTTGCGCTGGCGGCCTGTTCGAGTCCTTCGGTGAACAACCGGGCCTTTTCGGCCAGGTCGGTGAACACCGCCGGGTCTTCCAGCACCTCCATGGTGGCCAGCCCCGCGGCCATGGCCACCGGGTTGCCCGAAAGTGTTCCGCCCTGGTAAACGGGCCCTTCCGGGGCCACCTTGCTCATGATGTCCCTCCTTCCGCCGTAGGCCCCCACAGGGAATCCGCCTCCGATGACCTTGCCGAAGATTGTCAGGTCGGGGGTAATGTCGAACAGGCTTTGGGCGCCTCCCAGGGCCACGCGGAATCCGGTCATGACCTCGTCGCTGATCAGCAGGATGCCCTCCCGGTCGCACAGGTCCCTCAGGCCCCGCAGAAACGTCAGTTCCGGGGTGATCACTCCCATGTTGCCGGGGATGAATTCCAGAATGATCGCGGCGATTTCCCCCGGGTATTCCTCCACATGATCTATTACTGACTGCAGGTTGTTGAAATCTGATACCAGGGTGGTCTCGGCGAAGGACTTGGGAATACCGGCCGAATCTGGAACCCCCAGGGTGGTGGCGCCGGAACCCGCCTTGACCAGAAGGGAGTCCACACTTCCATGATAACAGCCGGCGAACTTGATCACCTTTTCGCGTCCGGTGAACCCGCGGGCCACCCTGATGGCCCCCTGGGCGGCCTCGTTGCCGGAATTTACGAACCGGACCAGCTCCAGCGAAGGCACGGCCTTTTTGACCTTTTCGGCCAGCAGGACCTCGGCCTCGGTGGGCGCCCCGAAGCTTGTTCCCTTGTCCAGGGTTTTGCGCACCGCGTCCAGCACATGGCTGTTGGCATGGCCCAGGATCAGGGGCCCCCAGGAGCCCACATAGTCGATGAATTCGTTGCCGTCAATATCCCAGATGTGCGAGCCCTTGCCATGGTCGATGAACAGCGGCTGGAGCCCCACCGACTTGAAGGCCCTCACCGGGCTGTTGACGCCCCCCACCAGCGATTCCCGGGCCCTGGGGAAAAGTTCATTGGAACGGGATGTGTTCAGGGCCTTGCCGGCCGTTGTGCCTTGATCGCTCATGCTGTTCCTCCCAATCGGGCTGCTTTTGTCATCGCCCGGTTATTACCTTGTTTGAGGCGGGTTATGGCTTCAGTCGCCTGAATGTTTTTGTTAAAAACTGTACACCAGCCGGGCCAGGGCCTGTATATAATATTCGCTTACGTCGCTTGGCGGAGAATAATCGTTGAGCCTGAAGGCCGGGCCGGGCTTAAGGGCGTTGGCCTCGAACTGGAACCGGAGCGCCTTGTGGACATGCCAGGTGAGCTGGTTATCCCATTCCACTCCGATGTCCCGGATCAGGTTGCCGTTTTTTCCCGGAACGGCGTGGTTGTAGCGCAGCCGGTACAATCCGCCCTTGAAGGACACCTGCCGGGTGGCCCGGTCGTCCACCTGGAAGGTCAGCCCCAGCATGCCCGTATTATTGATGGAGTGTCCCAGGCCCGCGCCGTCATCCACTTGTGAATCTCCCCCGTTGAAATACAGCCGGGTCCCCTTGTAGGAACCGGGAGTGATTTCATGGTAGCCCTCCAGGTGGCGCAGGTAGCTTTCCTGGCTGGCGGGGTCCTTGTATGGATCACCGCTGGCGAAGAGGAAGTGCATTCCCACGCGGCCGCCCTCCCACCTGACTCCCAGATGCGATTCCACGGCCTTGGCGCGCACCTTGTAGCGCTGGCCTTCCGCGCTGGGGGAGTGATACACACGGGAACCCTTGTGCCCCAGCAGATCCAGATCCCAGAAGAACCACCCGGCCAGGATTTCCATGCGCACGCCGTAGTAATCGTCCTTGCGGGTATCGTAATACACCGGCACGCCGGAGTCTGTCAGCTGGCCTTCCAGGGGGATATCGGGGTTTTCCGGATCAAAGCTCCCCGGGCCCAGATTGGTGGCCAGCGGCACGCCGTGCTCCAGGTAGATCACCCGGTACACCTCCACCTCCAT
>JAOUPZ010000303.1 GCA_029879595.1 Deltaproteobacteria bacterium
GGCCGGACGGGGCTCCCAGCAGGCGGCGCTGCTGGCCGACCTGCCCTTCATGAGCTACCAGGCCTCGGTGGAGGACGCGGTGCGCAACGCGGGGCGGCTGGCCAAGGAAGCCGGCGCCCAGGCCGTCAAGCTGGAGGGTGGCCGGGAGTTCGCGGAGCATATCAGGGCCATTACCGCCAGCGGACTGCCCGTGATGGGGCACCTGGGGCTGACCCCGCAGTCCATCCACCACTTCGGGGGCTATGGCAAGCAGGGCAAAACCGAGCAGGCGGCAACCCGGCTGCTGGAGGATGCGAGAATAATGGAGGAGGCGGGCATGGTGATGGTGGTGCTGGAGAACATTCCCCACCAGCTGGCCCGGGATATCACAGATGCGCTCAAGGTGCCCACCATCGGCATCGGCGCCGGGCCACATTGCGACGGTCAGGTGCAGGTACTGCACGACCTGCTGGGCCTGATTCCGGACTTCCGGCCCCGGCACGCGGTGCGCTACGCCGAGCACGGGCAGTCCACCCGCGAGGCCATTTCCCGCTATGCTGAAGATGTGCGCTCTGGTAATTTTGTATCGGAATAACAATGTGTTACCCCGGCAGGGTGGTGTTTTTCAGACTGCCGGTGATAGTATCAGCCAAAGGAAATTCGCAGCGGGAAAATCAGCTCCCGGCAGGGCAGGTATTGATGTGCGGAGAGCGGATACTGCTCCGTAACCACAGGAACCCTTTGAAAGCATTTTAAAGCAAAGTGTCAGGGGCCGGGCCCCCGGAACCAACCCAGCAACTTCCAAAAAGAGGTAGCCCCATGAATGACAAATACTCCGCTTTTTTCCAGCGCTCCATGACCGAACGGGAGGAATTCTGGGCTGAGCAGGCCGAAAAGCTGCACTGGAACCGCAAGTGGGACCGCGTGCTGGATTTCGACAATCCCCCTTTCACCCGCTGGTTCGTGGGCGGAGAAACCAACACCTGCTACAACGCGGTGGACCGGCACCTGCAGGAGCGGGGCGACCAGAACGCCATTGTGTGGATCTCCACCGAGGTGGGAAAAAGCCGGAACATCACCTACAGGGAACTGTACGAGGAGGTCAACCGCTACGCCGCGGTGCTTCAGGAGCAGGGCCTGGGCAAGGGCGACAGGGTGATCATCTACCTGCCCATGATACCCGAGGCACTGATCGTCATGCTGGCCTGCGGCCGGCTGGGGGCGGTGCACTCGGTGGTGTTCGGCGGATTCGCGCCCCAGAACCTGGCCTCGCGGATTGACGACGCCAAGCCCCGCCTGCTGATCACCGCCGACGGCGGCATGCGGGCCGGCAAGGTCGTCTCCTACAAACCCCTGGTGGATCAGGCCGTGGCCCTGGCCAAATCACCGCCGGAGAAAGTGCTTTATGTCAACCGGGGACTGGTGCCCGACATGCCCGTTACTGCGGGGCGCGACCTGAACCTGGTGGAGCTGGCCGCACAAAAGCAGGGCGCGGTGGTGGAGCCGGTGTGGGTGGAAAGCAGCCACCCCAGCTATATTCTCTATACCTCCGGCACCACCGGCGTGCCCAAGGGCGTGCAGCGCGATACCGGCGGCCATGCCGTGGCCCTGCAGGCCTCGCTGCGCCACATTTACAACGCCCAGCCCGGCGAGGTGTACTGGGCCACCTCGGACATCGGCTGGGTGGTGGGGCACTCCTACATCGTGTATGCGCCGCTGATAAACGGCATGACCACCATCGTCTATGAGGGCACGCCCATCAGTCCCGACCCGGGTATCTGGTGGAAGATTGTGGAGGAGCACAAGGTGAACGTAATGTTCAGCGCCCCCACCGCCATCCGCATTCTGCGCAAGCAGGACGTGAAGTACATGCAGGCCCACGATACCTCCTCGCTGCGGGTGCTGTTCCTGGCCGGGGAGCCGCTGGACGCCCCCAGCTATCACTGGATTCACGACAATCTGGGAGTGCCCGTGGTGGACCACTACTGGCAGACCGAGTCCGGCTGGCCCATGCTGTCCAACTGCCTGGGCGTGGAAACGCAGGAGATCAAGGCCGGTTCGCCCACCTTTCCCGTCTATGGCTGGGACCTGCAGGTGGTTGAGCATGGCAGCGGCAAGGTGATGGGCGACAACGAGAAAGGAGTGCTGGTGGCCAAGCCCCCCCTGCCCCCCGGCGCCCTGACCACGGTCTATGGCAATGACCAGCGCTTCAAGGATTCCTACTTCGGCCATTTTTCCCAGCTGTTCTACTACACCGGCGATTACGCCATCCGCGACTCCGACGGATATTTCTTCGTGCTGGGGCGGGCCGATGAGGTCATCAACGTGGCCGGACACCGCCTGGGAACACGGGAGATCGAGGAAGCCATCAGCGGGCATCCCGCCGTGGCCGAAACCGCCGCTGTCGGGGTGGCCGATTCCCTCAAGGGCCAGGCCATCGTGGCCTTCGTGGTGCTCAAGAACGATGTAACAATGGGCGAGGAGGAAGTCCGGCAGGCCATCATCAAGCAGGTGGCCGATACCGTGGGACCCATCGCCAAGCCGCGGGAAGTGCATGTGGTGGCCGGCCTGCCCAAGACCCGCTCCGGCAAGGTCATTCGCCGGGCCATCACCGCCATGGCCGAGGGCCGGGACACTGGTGATCTTTCCACCCTGGAGGACCAGGGAACCATCGCGGGAATACAGAAGGCTGTGGATTCCGGTGATGCTCATTAAAAATGGCATCTGGGGGGTGTCGGAATCAGGCTCGAAAATGACCATGGTCCATAAAATGGACCTGTAGCCCCGCACAATGCATTTGAGGGCTTTTCCGGACCGGCACCCTTCGCGTCTTGTCGTTGGTCCAGGGAAATTGAATTTCAGTGTCGCATATAATGACTTTTTTACGGCATATTTGGCGATACCGTCAAACAAAACACAACTTTTGACAGAAGTTCAACGGGAAGCCGGTCCGGCGACAAGATGAAACAGAACGAATCATTGAAAATCGTCGTGGAGAAAGAGCGCGAGGTCATCGGGCTGGCCCTGGGCGGAGGAGCCGCCCGGGGCTGGGCTCATATCGGGGTGATCCAGGAACTGATCCGGCAGGGAGTGCGGATCGATGTAATCTCGGGGACCTCGGCGGGTGCCCTGGTGGGAGCGGTATATATTTCCGGGTTTCTGGATGAATTTGCCGAGTGGGTCTGCAACCTGAAATGGGACGCCATGATCCGCTACGGTGATCTGGGGATCAAGGAAGGGGGGATCATTTCCGGCAAACGCCTGCTGAAGGCCCTCGACCCCTTCATAGTGAACAGCAACATCGAAGACCTGCCCATTCCCTTCGGCGCGGTGGCCACCGACCTGGGTACCGGACGCGGAGTATGGATCAGAAAGGGGCCGCTTACCGAGGCGGTGCGATCTTCAATTTCCCTGCCCGGGCTTTTCTCCCCTGTGCATGAGGGAGAAAACTGGCTGGTGGATGGAGGACTGGTGGACCCCGTACCGGTATCACTGTGCCGGGCCCTGGGCGCCACCAAGGTCATTGCCGTAAACCTCAACGGGGAGATGGTGCGGAAAAATCTGCAGGAACTGCAGGAGCCGGACCCCCTGGACCCCCTGCAACCCCACGCCGACAGCCACCTGGAGGGCTTCAGGAGCATGTTGCATAAAATCCCCGGACTCAATCATCTGGTTGAGACCATGCCCAACGGCATGGTGGGCCACAACCATAAAACGCCGGGAATGCTCAACGTGATCATGGGAGCGCTTTACATAATGCAGGACAAGATCACCCGGTCCCGGATGGCGGGAGACCCGCCGGAGGTGCTGCTCGCGCCCCGGCTGGGCAACATAGGGCTGCTGGAGTTCGACCGGGCCGCCGATGCCATCGAGGAGGGCCGGGCCGTAGTCGACCGTTTCAAGCCCTTGATAATGAACGAAATAAATGAATAACGCTCCAGCCGGATACCGGGGCTGATCTGGCCCGGCAGGCCGTGTGCGGGCTGCGCAGCCGGGAAATGCCGCCCCCCCCAATGCGCCCCCTCTATGCCGCCCCCT
>JAOUPZ010000041.1 GCA_029879595.1 Deltaproteobacteria bacterium
CGCCCAGGAGACCATCGAGAAGTTTGAAGAGCACATGAAGAATGTGACCAACCAGAAGGAATACATCGCGGCCCGCAAGCAGGTGGATGAGGCCCGGCGGTTGAACACCAGGCTGCAGGACGAAATTCTGGAACGCCGGGTGAGTCAGGAGGAACTGACCCCCAGCCTGGAGGAAAGAACACAGCGCCACAACAAGGTCAGTGAAGGGTTCGAGGAGGAGCGCAAGGTCATAGACCAGGAAAGGAGTGAACTGGAAAAGGAGTTTGCCGGGCTGGAAAAAGAGATCGGGGAAATCCTTTCCGACCTGGGCGGAGATTTCCTGGCGCGCTATCAGCGGCTCATCAAGGGCGGACGCGCTCCGGCGGTTGTTCCCGTGGTGAGTGGTTCCTGCAAGGGCTGCCGGATGTCACTGCCGCCCCAGGCCTATAATCTCATGCTGGCCCGGGTGGACGATCTGCATACCTGTCCCACCTGTACCCGGTTCATCTACATAAAGCCCGAGCAGGAGCAGGAAGGAGAGGAACAGGCATCCGGCGTCGCCGCTGGATGATCCGCCAGGCGCAACCGCCAAGTGGACCGCCGGGTATAACATGCTCAGGGACGAGGCCCCCCGGCTGAGCCGGAAAGCCCCCTGGGACTGCTGCGTCCTTCCACCCGCTCCGGATGGCCGGGGCTGCTGTTAAAACGCCAGCGAAAAGCCCTTCTCGGATATTTCCAGGGCGGTCAGGTCATCGTTCATCATCACGTCCAGCGCGGTAATCCCATGGGGCAGGATGTTGCGCAGGTAATACCGGGCCGTAGAGATTTTTCCCTTGTAAAACTCGGCATCCTGACTGTCCGCCGCCACGCCATCCAGGGCCTGCTGGGCCACGTTGGCCCCCTCGGCCAGCAGCCGGGAGATTATCAGAGTGGACAGGGCCTCCAGAAATGGTGTGGCGTGTATGGCCACTCCCTCAATGTCGCCGGACATGCCCTTCATGGTGAACTTGCCCACCACCGAGGACAGTGATTCCATGCCCCGTTTGAGGGTATCGCATTCCTCGCCCCAGTCTGACCAGGATTCCATCTGTTCCAGCAGGGCTCCCTGCTCCTCGATCAGGCGGTTCACCAGGGAACCGCCCCTGCTGGCCAGCTTGCGCCCGACCAGATCCAGGGCCTGGATGCCGTTGGTGCCTTCGTAGATGGGGAAGATCCGGCAGTCGCGGTAGTACTGTTCCGCCGGGTAGTCGCGGGTATAGCCCGCCCCGCCGAAGCACTGGATGGCGGTGGAGGTGACGTTCATGGCCGTATCGGAAAGATGGGCCTTCACCATGGGGATGAACAGCGAGGAGTAGCCCTCACCATCGTCCTCCCCGGCAATCTTCTCCTCGTCCACCAGGCGCATGGCGTGGAACAGCAGCGCCCGGCAGCCTTCCACACGGGCCTTCATGTCCAGCAGCATCCGCCTGACGTCCGGGTGCTTGATGATGGGCACGGCTCCTTCCGGCGGGCGGCCCTCGGAAAGGCTGGGGCCCTGGAGCCTGGTGCGGGTGTACTCAAGGGCGTTCAGATAGGCCGTGGAGGCCACAGCCAGCGCCTGTACGCCCACCCCGATCCGGGCGATGTTCATCATGAGGAACATTTTGCGGATGCCGTCTCCGGGCGGTGTTCCCGGCGCAGGTTCGCCCCCCACCAGAAAGCCCTGGCAGCCTCCGTTCTCGCCAAAGGCCAGCGCCGCCGTGGCTGAGGCGTTGATCCCCAGCTTGTGTTCGATGCCCGTGCAGGTGACGTCATTGGGCTCACCCAGCGACCCGTCCGGGTTCACGCGAACCTTGGGGATGATGAACAGCGACAGGCCGCGGGTTCCCTTGGGAGCGCCCTCGATGCGGGCCAGCACCAGATGAATGATGTTCTCGGTGATATCCTGGTCTCCCCCGGATATGAAGATCTTGTTGCCCGTCACCGAGTAACTGCCGTCATCGTTGGGCACGGCCTTGGTGGTGAGTACGCCCAGGTCCGATCCCGCGTTGGCCTCGGTGAGCACCATGGTGCCGGCCCAGGTTCCGTTTTCAATCCTGGTGGCGAAGAGTTCCTGCTGCTCCGGGGTGCCGAAGGATCGGATGACCTCCGCGGCTCCCATGGAGAGTCCGGGATACATGGCAAAGGCCGTATTGGCGCCACTCATCATTTCCGTGACCACTCCCGCCAGAAGATGCGGCGCGCCCTGACCATCGTGCTCGGTGGAGGTGTCCAGCATGTTCCAGCCATTCTCGTAGTACTTCTTCCAGATGTCCTGGAACGCCGCCGGCACCTTCACTTTTCCGTTGGCCAGGCTGCAGCCTTCACGGTCAGAGTCGGAATAGCTGGGGGCCATCACCTCGGTGGCGAAGGTATGGGCTTCCTTTATGATCATCCGAGCGTCTTCCTCGGAAAAATGGCTGTAAGGCTCCGATTCAAACAGCTGGGCAAGCTTGAAATGCTCGAACAGTTCAAACTCAATATCCCTGAGATCTATTTTGTAGTGAGAGTTTTCAGACATGGCCTTCTCCCTTGTGGCAGTGAGCTTTTGTGTTTAAAAGCTGCTGTCCTTTCAGTTTCCCCGTGTCTTTCCGCAGAGCGCCCATCGCTCCGGAAATAATGACTTCAGGGTGAAAAAAAATAACCGTGGATATCTCTTAATTTAATTCTACTCCAATTTAACGCCAGGAAAATAAAAAGGGCATACAGGTAGAAGGACGCGTGGCGGTGCAGGGCCGCCCAGGCCAGCGGAGAGGCCCAGGGGAGGTATCCTCCTCCGTAGCGGAACTGCCAGAACCGCTCGAGCCCTGAAAAAACCATCGTCAGGATCAGGCTCCACACCAGAGTCGAAGCGGGGGACAGATTGCCCAGCAGGGTCTTTATCTGGCCGGGAATGTTTTTCCATCCCTGGGCCTTGGCCCGGCGCAGAAACCTTGGCAACCCTGCCGCTGCTATGAACAGACGCCAGCAGATCACCATCAGCAGCAGCCCTCCGAAGAACAGGTGGAGGTCTCTCAGGGCGGGCAGGGAAACCAGGTCCGGCAGGGTTCCGGCCCGGGCGATAAGCTCGCCTGTCAGCACCAGCAGCGCCAGGGACAGCAAAAGCGTCAGGCGCATTATGATGCTGAAAACATGCTCCATCGACGAGAGGGGCAGCGCGGAGCGGTCCAGGTAGTATATGAGTCGGTTAGTGGATCGCATCGCTCATGCTGAAGAAGAAAGAGTGAATGATCCGGCTGATGTCCAGCCTGTCCTCCGCGTTCTCCGGGTCCAGATCGGTATGGTTGAGCGCTGTTTCAAGCCCCCCTGTTTTTCCGTTGGGTGTGCGCGGTGAGCCGTTCCATGTGCTGGGCCCGATGATATCGTAATTGACGATCCTGCCCCCATCCAGCGTCACCACATGCCGGATGGTTCCCGCAGGGCCTTCCGCATGCCCTATTCCCTCGCCGGAGGAGGCCAGGGGATCGGATTCGTTGAGAATGGCGGGCTGGGCCGGGTCAAGCTGATCCAGCAGTATCTCACAATGATCCAGCAATCCCACCACCTCCCCTATTGCCGCCAGGAGTCTCCCCCCCACGGTGTTGGCCTCGTTGAGGGCCTGGGCTGTTTTCTGCTGGATGGATTCCACCAGGGTGGGATCACTGATCTGGGAACCCGACAGGTAGGCAATGAGAAGGCGCGAAAAAGGCCCTGATTCCATGGCATGACCGGCGTGACGCGGGGCCTTTATCCAACTGTAGGCGTTCTCCTTGCCCGGCGCCGCCTGCAGACCCCGTCTGCCATGGCCCGGACTCTGGGCAAGCTGGTAAAATGAATGCTCAATGGACTCGGTGGCCGCGGAGGTGAAGCGCTCCAGCTTGCCCTCAAGGTAAAACCCTGACGGAAACAGCGATGATTCCAGGGCCGCGTCCGATTCGCCCTCGCCCACGCACATGAAGTTTGTCAGCCCCTTGCCCATCTTGCCCAGGTGGGGATATCCCTTCAAGACGATGTTCACATCCTCAATCAGCTCACGGGATATGAAGCGCCGGAGCTCGTTTTGTCCATCGCGGAGCCTTAACAGAAGCGCCTCGGAGAGCCTTACGCTCACTCCGCCGGGGACGATTGACATGATCTGGGGGAACTTTCCGCCCAGGGCGGCCATCATTCTTTGCAGCACCACCAGGGCGCCCTCTATTCTGTATGACTGCTCCCAGAGATGGTTTACCTCGGCCTCGGTAAAGGGGTGGGTAAAGTTGAACCTTGTCCAATGCGTGGTGGACTTGCGGGAGATTTCCTGGCTGATACGCCGCAGGTCAGGATGGAAGCCGGAGTACTCCTTCAGTGTTCCCGGGGGCAGGTAGTCCGGCAGCGCCTGATAGTAATACTGGCGAAGATGGGCGTGTATTATGGAGAGGGCGTGCAGGAGTTCCCGCAGCACCCTGCCGTTTTCCGCCACACTCAGCCCGCCTGCGTCCTCCCATGCTTTTACGGCGGCCAGGGCATGGGCGACTCCCCCATCGGCCGTAATCTGCTGGGTAAGGTAAATCGCCTCCAACTGGGGCCGGCCGGCAAGGCTGTGTTCGATGAACCGCGAGGGCCCGCTTTCCAGGTATAGCCCATCGGGTCCGCTGGCCAGGCTGGCTCCCCCCTCCACCCTGTACAGGCGCCATTTTTCATTGCTCATGGTTGTGTCTCCCTGCGGTTAAGCAGTGCCGGCTGCCGGGCATGGCTCATGAGTCCTCCAACTCTTCGGAATCGGGCGCAAAGGCCTTGCGCAACAGATGCAGAACGGTCCCCGCAACGGAGATTCCCAGCAGGCCCAGCCCGATGCCTTCCACGTTCTGCCAGATCTTTCCGCGGACACCGGATACGCCCGGTGACTGGCGACCATAAAGGCCCAGCCCGCCATGAGCCGGATACCAGGGCTCGGAACATCCCACACAGGGGCCTCCGGCTCCCACGCACCAGCTGTTTCCGCCGTTCCAGCCTGTGGTTGAGCAGCTGTTATAGGTTGTCTGGCCCTTGCAGCCCAGTTCCAGCAGGCAGCCCTCATCCCCGAAATCCCTGGCGAACATTCCCGCCTCCAGGGAGCGCCTGTGCTCACAGGCTTCGCAGATGGTCTGGGAGTAATACAGCAGGGGGCGCAGGTGGGCATCCAGCCGGGGGAACCCCAGGTATTCCAGATGAGCCAGCACCCCCACCAGGTGGTGCGGGGGAACAGGTACCCCCGGCAGTTTCAAAAGAGGGGTGCGCAGTCGTTTGGCCATTTCCTTCAGCCAGCCGATTCTCTTGGCCGGAATGCTGATTCCACCATAGCAGGCCTCCGTGCCCACCAGGATCAACGTCTTGCCCATGGAGACCAGCTTTTCAAAGGCCTCCCTTTCACCAGGTGTGATCGCCGCCGGATCGGGTATGGTCTCCAGCACCAGGATGATCGGGCTTTGAAACGTATATCGCTCCGGCCTGAAGCCGGTGGGAAAGATTCCCCGATGGGCGACCATCTCCCACCGGTTTGTCACCAGGTCGGCATATCCCGGCATGGAATGCCCCTGCAGGGCCAGGAGGGTGTGATCGGTGCCCGAGTCGTTGAACCAGTGCAGGTGGGGCCGGGAAGGGGAAGAACTCACGGCCTTCGCCAGTTGGACGGTCGTCAGATGCAGGGCCGCACCGGCGGCGCTGGCGCTCAGCAGCCGCAAAACCTCGCGCCGGGTTATCCCGGCCGGGGTGCTCTGATGGTTGGGGTGTTCCTCGCTCATTGCTCCTGTTTTTTCTTCCGGATTCCCTTCCGGAGGCTTCGGTGCGTGCCGGGACGCTTTTACAAAAACTGAATCCAGCCGGTTCATTATGGCCGGTATGAAACCATTTTATCAACTCAATCAACAAGTCATTTTGTACAAGCGTCTTTTCCTCTCTTCCGGACAAAGGAAATATTTTTGCAATGACCGCTTGCCAACATAATTTATTTTGTGTTAGGATCATCCCGAAAGCAGACCCTTCTTTGCAGAGATGGAAATGGGGAACAGGGAACAGGGAATGCGGAATCTGGAAACCGGAGTCTTGGAAAAAACGGCAAGGCAGGAGGCGCCATGAGAACGCTGGCCACAATACTGAAAAAAAGGATTGCGGAACTGGGGTACCAGGATATCAAGGATTGCGCCCGCGACCTGGACATCCCCTATGAACTGCTGCGCAAGGTTATCTCCAGCAACCATGTTCCCAAGGACAAGACCCTGCTGGCCTATGCCGAAAAACTGGGGCTCGAGGCCACCGAACTGCTTTCACAGGCCTACCGTGAGAAGGCCCCGGAAGACATGCAGCATATGATTGCTCCCAGCGGGGGATTTCCCAAGCCCGGGGGCGAGGGGGTTCGGCTGGCTCCGGTGCTGGGGCGCGCGGCCTGTGGGCCCTGGCTGGAGTCGTTCGCATCTGAGCCTGATCATTTTGAGCCGGTTGAACCCGGCGACAAGGACGCTTTTTTTGTGGTGGCAGAAGGGGACAGTATGATTGGCGGGAATATCCCCTCGGGGGCCTATCTGCTGGTTTCCCCCAAGGCGGGGGTCAGCAACGGGCAGATAGTACTGGCCCGCCGGGGCGATGAGGAGTTCACCGTCAAGACCTATTACCGTAAGGCGGACGGGACAACCATACTTCAGCCCCTGAATCCGGCGTTTGAGCCGATTATCCTGGAGGACCGCGAGCCGCACACCGTGATGAGGGTTACCGAGGTGCGGATAAAACTCTAGCGGGCCGGTCGTTTTGCCATGTTTCTGCCGGGGTTTTCGGTGATATGGAGTTCATGGCTCTCCTGGGCTCATATTGACAAAAGTCGATAAATCTGCCTACAATATCAAACATTACGCACGTCCTTCAGCGGTCACTCCGCTGAAACTCCCCCAAACTCCCATACGCTTTCGATATGTTCCCTGTGCATCAGCCAGCCCGGCAGGTTCTGCTGCGCCGGTCCCTGTTGACCAGGGGGGAAAGGCTCATCCCCGGAGGCCCATTGAAAACACCGACCCACCTTGAGGGCTGCCCGCAGGGCTCACCCCGGCATCCACAACTGCTGGAACTTTTGCAAAACCAGGCTTTCATCTCCATCGTCCGGTTGTTCCTGCTGGCCGTGCTCAGCCTGGCCGGCTATATCTGGAGCGCTGAGGTATCCCACATCAACAGGGCTCTGGACATAATCCGGTCCAGCCAGAGCGAAGGCGCACGCCGCCAGTGGGAGGAGGTGTCCTCCCTGCGGGAGGAGGTGTCCGGGCTGAAGGGCGAGCTGAACAGGGCGCTGCTGGACTATCATCAGACCCTGCGGCAGATACTGGAGCTGGTTTCCCGGCAAAACCACGGCCGCTGAAACCTGTTCCGACGGCCCAGCAGGCTCAGAAGCCGCAAGGCATTTGCGGGGTAAATGTGAGGAAATATTGAAGAATTAATGGTTTATGACCCTCCCCTCCCCCGGTTGAGGAACCGCCACCTTGAGCCATTCGTTTTTTAAGCCAGTGAGGTTGGTTTTCAGCCATACCCGATCCGGCGGCAAAACAGTGGCGGTAGAACCGGAACCGGGTTGAGATCGGAAGAGTTGATCAGGAGGCGGTCGTTATCTTATGTGACATTGTTCCTGTATCGCCCTTAAATGAATGGCAATATGGATTGAAAATCATGCCTTTGATCAAAGGCGGTACGGGCAGTTTAACCGGATTATCCGGCCGGCTGCCGAATCACCGAGGATCAGCCGGGCCAGGTTAAGAAACGGATGTAGCCATGGTCATCAGGCAATAAGGATATTAATACGGAATAGTCATCCATACAGGAGAAGATAATTAAGATGAGCGACGAAAAAATCAGTCAAGCCGTTCCAGACACTGCTGTGCTGACCAGCCTTGGTTTTTTTACCATCCCCGCCCATGAGGCCCACAGGAATCTTTCCGCCTTCCATGTGGTGGATGTCCGCACGCATGAGGAATACCATGGCCCCCTGGGCAATATTCCGGGCTCAATCCTGAAGCCTGTGGCGGAACTGGCACATGAAATGGGCAATCTGCCCAAGGACAAGCCCCTGCTGCTGGTTTGCCGGTCTTCCCATCGCTCCTCCATGGCGGCGCAGGTACTGGTAAGCTCAGGCTTTCCCAACGTGGTGGTCATGGAAGGCGGGATGAGCCATTGGAACACCCTGGGCCTGCCTACCTCGAACCGCACTGGGCACGGAGCCGACAGAACCGGTACGCGCGACGCACTTTTCAGCCTGCTGCAACGGTTGGCGGTCTGAGCCAAAAAAATCCCCGCCGTAAAAAACTCCTAACGGCGGGGATGCTCCCCTTTTTTTTATCAGCACGATTTTAGATCAGCGCGATTTTAAATCTCCAAAGCCCGCTTCAATAAACGGATCTTTTGGATTACCTGTACTGACCCGGGCCGGATTCAGGACAGGTCGGTCCAGCCGGGCCTTCTCCCTGCCGGGGGCCGCCCATGGGCTGCTCGCCGCAGCCAGGATTCGGAAAGTGCCTTCCACGCTGCTCATGGCGCCGGTTCCCCCAGCCCATTCCGGAGCCGCGGTTCTTCCCTCTCATCATCCAGGGCTGGCCCCGTCCCGGCCCCATCAGGTTGGTTTTCAATATTTCATGGGCCAGCATGGCTCCCTGTTTCCAGGAGCCGAAAAGGGACTGCTGATCCTCTGATGTGAAGACCAGGCTCACCCCGTTGGCCAGATCCTGTCTGTCAACTTTTACCTCGGGCATGTGGACGGATGGACTGACTTCCCCTGAGTAGGCCTGCTTGATGATTTCCGCCAGTTGTTGATTTTCGGATGTGATGGTCACCACCAGCTTGTTTTCTCCGGGTCGGGAAACAAGGGTGGCCTCGTTCATAATGCGCCGGAACTTCTCCCATTGTTCTTTGTTCTGTTCAGGCGGGCTGTTGTTTTCCGCCCCGGTTCCTCGGCCCTGGGCCAGGGCCGCCGAATGAAAAACAAGAGCGGCTCCCAGCAGGACTGTTATCAGCAAGATTGAAAAAATTTTCATGATCGGTTTCTCCTCGGTTCATGGTGAAGGGATTTCCTTCAGTTCTCACTCCCTTTACCCTCTGATACACCGCAGAGCCGGATTTGATTTCAGAAAAAAAATTCAGGGGGGCATTTTCGGGAAAACAAGCCTCCTGCCGGGGCGGGTCAGGAGGGGAACTACTCCCGTGGAGGCTGGGGCTGCCCCGGCCCTGGACGAAGCTCCGGTCTTTTTCCCATGTCCCTGCGCGGTCCGGGCCTTTGCTGAGGCCTCATGCCGGGCTCGCCCCGCAGCCCCCTGCGTAAACCGGGTCCGGCTGGCAGGCCCGGGCCGGGGGCCCCCTCCGCTCCCGGAGGTTGCAGCCATCGCTCTGCCGGCATCCTGTCCGGGTGCACGTTGTGGCGCATCCCGGGTTCTTCTTCCGGTCCGGCGGGCTGCCTGTCTGGCTGCCTGTCTGACTGGTCTTGGGGCGGCAGGGCCGGACGGTGCATTCTCCTGTGATGGCGGAAATACCGGCCCAGCCTCCTCGGCGGCAGGCGCTGCCCCTCCTCCACCTGGAACTTCCGGTCCCTCATCATCCCCCGAAGACGCAGGTGTTCATCCACCCTGGGGCGGAAGTCCCGGGGCAGCTTTACTTCCACCGTTTCCTCATCCGGGGTAATCAGGGTGGCGGTTCCGTTCTCCACCCCGGTCACCCGGCCCATGCGCAGATGGGGATGGGGAGTGGCATAGCGGGCGCGCCGCCTGAAGAAATGACCCAGCACCGGCATCTCCGGGGCTTTGCTGACCACGGTTTCCTGCAAAACCTCGTTGATGCCGGTTTCGGCCAGGGTCGCTCCGCCGGTGGCCGAAAGAGCGTATGAAAACAGCACCACCCAGGCCATCCTTGCCCGGACCGGTCCACCCCCCGCCATAAGCCAGGCGGCCAGGGTGGTAAACAAAAGAGAGCCCAGCAGCAGGTCCAGCGGCAGTTTGGCCAGGAAATCCCCCAGATAGCGGGTGCCGAAATGCAGAAGTTCCAGGCTGCCGTTTATGCTAACTTCAAAGGCCAGGGCGTCCGAAAACACTACCCCTGCCAGCAGAGCGGCCAGGATAGCGGCCCGGCGGGTGCCGCGGCGCAGCTGGTGAACCCATTTGGGGCGCACGGCCAGGCCTTCCCTCTGGATGGTTTCCATTACCCGGAGTGAATAATCAGGGGGCAGATCCGGAGTCCCGGGCCGGGACGCCTTCAGCAGTTCCTCAAGACGCATGTCCCCGGCGGCACTGTCTTCGTGCTCCAGGATGTGTTTCTGGCTGTTTCCCTTGCTTCCCATAATTTCCTTCTCTATAGGCCCGGTCTGTGTTTGTTAATACACCGCAGACGGCGAATTTCTTTCAGGTTTCCTGCCGTACTGCTTCCTCCAGCAGCAGGCGCAACTGCTTCTTGCCCCGGTGGATCAGTGTTCCCACTGTTCCCCGGGGGATTCCCATGATTTCAGCGATATCCTCATAGGGGCTGTCTTCAAAAAAATGCAGCTTCAGAGCTTCCTGCTGTTGTTGCGGAAGCTGTTCCAAAGCTTTCAGCACCCGGGCGGAACGATCCGATTCAACCTGGTGGGCCTCCGGATTATCCTCACGGCTGTCGGGCAGGGAGTCCCAGTTATCGGGTGACCAGCCGGACTCCCGCCGGCGGGCCTTGCCCCGAAGGTAATTGGCCGCCTCGTTGTGGGCGATCCGCAGCAGCCAGGGCGCAAAGGACCGCCTGATGTCATAGTCGGCCAGACTGCGGTACGCCTTCAGGAAGACCCCCTGTGAAATATCCAGCGCGGCCTCGCGGTCGTATCCGCAGAACCTGTACAGGTAACCGAAAACCTTCTCCTGGTAGCGCTCCATGAGCATCCGGAAATCATCCTGCTGTCCTGCCAGGACGCTGCGGACAAGATCGGCATCATCTGGAGGGGGCTGGTTTCCGCTCATTGGGGCACCACATTCAGCATGGGAGGTTTTCCGAACGCAAAAGCAAAGAATATTTCCAAAACAGCCGGACTGACTTCCCTTAAATAGCAGAATTTGTCCTGGCAGGCCAAAGCTCTTCCCAAAACCGCCCTCGGGGCCGGTGAGGTGCAGGCCCGGGGAAGTATGAATTTTACGAGATGTTCTCTTGTGCAGAGGCTCAAGGGAATGCTATCCAATAAGGGGCCGGAAAACAGGCCATCAAAATGCGTCCATAAACAACAGAAATTCGTTAAAACCGGTAACAAACAGAATCGGGGTTCCGGAATGAATTTCCCGGGTTTTTTGTGCCCGGGCGGCATACGGCAGAGACGGATGAAATACGTAATCATACAGGGTGACGGGATGGGGGATATCAGGGGCTCTTCCTCCGGGGCTACCACGCCCCTTGAGGCCGCCCGCACACCCAGCTTCGACAAGGTGGCGGGCTGTGGGCGGCTGGGATTGCTGCACACCATCCCCGAGGGCTACCCGCCGGGTTCCGATGTGGGAAACCTGGCCCTGTTCGGCTACGATCCCCGCCGCTTTTATACCGGCCGTTCGCCCCTTGAGGCTGCCGCGATGAATGTGGGGCTGGGCGAGCGCGACGTGGCCTTCCGGCTGAATCTGGTAAGCACCCGTGATGACGGGGCCGGTCTGCTGATGGACGATTTTTCCGGGGGGCATGTGGATTCGGAGTCCGCCGCGAAAATGGTGAAAACCCTGGACGAGCAGCTGGGCAACTCCCGGTTCCAGTTCTATCCGGGAGTGAGCTACCGGCACCTGATGGTTTGGCGTGACGGCCTGCTCAAAATGACTACCACTCCACCCCACGATATCTCAGACCAGCCGCTGGCCGGACATTTGCCCGTGGGTGAAGGGGCCGGGGAACTGATCCGGATAATGGAAGCCTCCCGGGAACTGCTCACCGGACACCCGGCCAATCTGGCCCGGGTCAGCCAGGGACACAAACCGATTTCCCAGGCCTGGCTCTGGGGGCAGGGACTGGCTCCGGAGATGCCCCGCTTCAAGGATCTGCACGGGCTTTCCGGCGCAGTGATATCCGCCGTGGACCTGGTGCGCGGCGTGGCCATATATGCCGGATTTGAGATTATTCAGGTGCCCGGCATCACCGGGTTTATTGATACCGATTATTCCGCCAAGGGGCGGTATGCCCTCAAGGCGCTGCAAACCCACGACCTGGTATTCGTGCATATCGAGGCCCCCGACGAGGCGGGGCACATGGGAAGCCGGGAGGAAAAAATCAAGGCCATCGAGGAAATCGACACCAGGATTGTGGCCCCCCTGCTGGAACAGCTGCCCGCGCTGGGCCCTTTCAAGATCCTCATTACCTCTGATCACGCCACGCCGGTTTCACTGAAGACCCACAGCCTGGACCCGGTGCCGTTCGCCATGGCATCGGGTGAGCAACTGGCCCGGGGGGGCACCTCCAGGAAGTTTGGGGAGGAGCAGGCCGGGAACACGGGGGATGTGATAGGTGATGGCTACAGGGTCATTAAGGAACTGCTGGCCCTCTGACCGTGCCGGCAGTTGTCGTCATATCGCCAGAATTTCCTTCAGCACCTGCTCTATGGTGGGCGCATCATCCAGGGAAAACATTAGTCGTTGTCCCGGTTTTTCGCCCTGGATGTGAATAATGCCCAGCTTTTTCCCCGGCGAAAGTTCCACGGATATTGGCGGGGAGTCTGGCAGCACCACCGCTTTTATCTGACTTAGTTCCATCCCCTGTGCGATCAGTTTTTCCAGTATGCCCGGCAGACTTTTGTCGTGGGTGGCGAATACCCCGAAAACCAATTGGGTGCGCTCGAATGGGTAAACATCAAACCAGAGCATCCGCTCCATGGTTTTGGTCAACAGGTCGGTATGGTTTTCCCCCAGCAGTATGCTGGTGGCCCATGACGGGCTGTAGGCGGAATCGGTTGGCGTGATGTGGCTCAGGTAGGCGAATCTTCCCGGCATATAAGCGGCGAAGGCCGTGCAGGTGGCCACTCCCGTGGTGAAAACTGTTTCTTCAGATCCGGCCTTTTGAACCTCCTGCAGGTCCGCCTTGATCCGCCGGCTGGAACCCTGGGCCGTTATTTTACCCAGATTGGTCTGGAAAAAGGCTGGCCTGCGGGCGGCCAGCCTCTCTGAGAGCCTTGTAAAGAGTTGTTTTGCGTTTTCCCGGTAATAATCGGTGATAATCTCCCCTTCGTCCTTTTCCGCCAGAATCGCCCAAACGGAATCCTCGAATCTGAACGTCTCAAATGAACTGAAGACCTTCCGGCCTCTGTAGTCGGTGGTTATCCGGTGGCCGCCGCCACGACTGAAGGCCTCTTTCACGGCGCTGGTTTCCACCTGCAGGAATGCTGCTGGAGAGGTGTTTATAAAGCGCGACGGGGTGAGCATGGTGTTGTTCCTGTTGACCAGATAGACCTCACCGGTCCTTCCCAGACCCTCGCGTTCGGTTAGAATATTCGCCACCCTGTTCATGGAAAGCTGGAGCACCATGCTGCCCAGTAGGGTTTCGCCATCCCGGATGGCG
>JAOUPZ010000304.1 GCA_029879595.1 Deltaproteobacteria bacterium
CCCCGGATTTCCTCCGGCAGGGTATCGGCCACCATGGCGGCCAGCAGCCCCTGCGTCAGACCCATATGCAGCCCCCACAGCACCACCCCCGCCAGGATGCCCCCCACGGAGCCCCACAGGCCCAGCAGCAGGTCCGCTCCCAGCAGCACCAGCATGCCCAGGGCCATGATCCGGCTGCGCCCCATGCTGTCGGACAGCCTGCCTGCGGGATAGGAACTGAGGGCGTAGGTCAGGCTCAGCAGGGCCAGGACGCCCGGTATGAGCCCTGGTGAAATCCCCGCGTCGGCCGCCCGCAGCAGCAAAAAGGCTTCGCTGAAACGGGCCAGGGTCAGTGTTCCCCCGGTGAGCACCACCATCCAGTATGTTCGGGTCAGCTTGCTGAAGTAGGCCCGGTTGAAAACCGGCGGCGGCTGGGGCGGGGTTGTTTTCTCGGGTTCCCGCACTGCCAGGGCCATTAACAGAAACGAGCCCATGGCCGGAATGACGGCCACCCAGAACACCGCCTGAATATCGTTTTGCAGCAGGACCATCAGCCAGACCGCCAGCAGGGGGCCGGCAAAGGCGCCCAGCGTATCCAGCGACTGGCGCAGACCATAGGCCGCGCCGCGCAGCCCTTTCGGGGTGATGTCGGCGATCAGGGCGTCGCGGGGAGCCCCCCGGATGCCTTTGCCCAGGCGGTCCATGAACCGGGCCGAGGCCACCCAGGAGACGGCTCCCACCAGCGGAAAGACCGGCTTCACCAGTGCCGACATGCCGTAGCCCAGCGTCGCCAGCAGCTTGCGCCGCCCGAGGTAGTCGCTGATGGTTCCGGAAAAGGCCTTGGTAATGGAAGCGATGGCCTCACCGCCGCCCTCGATCAGGCCCACCGCCAGCGTGCTGGCTCCCAGGCCGGTAACAAGATAGAGGGGCAGCAGGCTGTGGATCATCTCCGAGGACACATCCATGAGCATGGACACCATGCCCAGCGTCCATACGGTGGCGGGCACCCGCGGGATATTTTTTCGTTTTTTGCTCATCCGGTCAGGGTGGGGTGGGTAATCGTCGGGATATGGCTTCGGCTACCCGGGTCACCAGGGCCGAAATGTTGCCGAAGGATTCAGGTATCAAGCGCCTCCTGGATTTCCCCGATGATCCGCTGCACCGCATCCCGGGGGCCCGCCGGATTATCGCGGATGGGCCGTCCCACCACCAGGTAGTCCGCCCCCCGGGCAATGGCCTGGGCCGGGGTTACGATGCGTTTCTGGTCGTCGCCTCCCACGAGGCTCCAGGCGGGCCGGATGCCCGGCGTGACGATCAGCGGCCGCAGACCGAATTGTTCGCGCAGCAAACCGGCCTCCAGCCCCGAGCAGATCACCCCGTCGGCCCCCAGTTCCAGGGCCTGCGCCGTCTTGGCGGAGACAACCCCGGCTACCTGTTCTCCTTCAGGGGAGCCCTGGCTGGTCAGCACCGTGACCACCAGCAGCTTCAGGCGGCCCCCGGTGGGCCGGTCCGGCAGTCGGAAGTTGCGGTCCAGCACATGGATGGTGGCGAAGGCCACTTCGGGATGGCTTTGTTCCACCACCGCCAGGGCCCGGGATACCGTGGCCGGAATATCCAGCATTTTCAGGTCCAGGAATACCTCCGCCCCCAGCCCGCCGAGGTCCTTCACCACATCCCAGCCCCCCGCCAGGAACAGCTCCAGCCCCACCTTGAAATAGCGCACCAGTCCACAGAGCGGCTCGGCCAGCCGCAGCGCCTCCGCGGCGCTGGGCACATCCAGGGCCACCATCAGCCGTTCCCCGGCCGGGATGGGTCTTTGCAGGGGGGACTGGTTCATGTGTTCTCCGGCGGGTTGGCGGTTGTCCTTATCCGGGTGCCCCGGGTTTTATGGGCCGCAGTCGGCGGGCCTTTTCGATAGTAGCGACACTTGCCCCCCGATCACAAGACCGCCGGGCAGGCCCTGGCCTTTAAAGAACAGCCCCCCCGGCGGCCTGGTCGGGGCCGGTTGCCGGGGGGGATAAAGCTTACGGCCCCTGCGGAATTGAGACCGCCGCAACGATACATACAAAAACAACAGGCGGGTCAATATTCGGGTTGTATATTTAATAATTGCCCCGCTTCCAGGTTCTGATGTAGCTTGATATCCAAGCTGAAAAGGCATTCAAGGCAGGCAAAACAGGAAATATCACTTATTTTCACTGTTTCGCACCCTGAAGGCTTGACAAATTAATATCAAAAGATAAAAGTTATTGGCACAGGTTCTAGCCGCCCCCTTTCCTTTGAGTTTTTTTTACGTTCTCCTATCAACCGGCGGACTTGGCAACACGGAGATAATCAGATGGGACTGGAGATACTCTACATACTCATCCCGGTCTCCATGTCCCTGGCGATACTGGGCCTGATCTTTTTTCTCTGGGCCAATCACTCAGGGCAGTTTGACGACCTTTCCACACCGGCCATCAAGATACTTGATGACGAGGACCTGGAACGAATTAGCAGCACCGGAGAGGAGCGATAGGAAAGACCTGCCGCGGCGGTTCTTAACGGGCGCTCCATTAATGATGAAAGCTGGAAATTGAAGGAGGCGGAACAGGTTATTCCGCCGGGAGTAAAAAATGGGCTGAGGTGGAGCCCGAGGCAATAATTTGAATATCCTTAAGCGAGAAAAATCTTAAGCGATAATAAGCCGGAAGATACATTCTGCTGGAATGGCCTTCCGGAAAAAACCAATAGAAAAGGATGAAGACGATGACGACTGAAACCTTTCGCTATGATGACGCCATAGTCCGCAAGTTCTTGCTCGCCACCATAATCTGGGGCGTGGTGGGCTTTCTTGTGGGCGTCATTATCGCCTCCCAACTGGCCGACTGGCGGCTGAACCTGGGAGTACCCTGGCTGACCTTCAGCCGGCTGCGCCCGCTGCACACCAACGCGGTGATTTTCGCCTTTGTGGGCAACTGCCTGTTCGCGGGGGTCTACTACTCCACCCAGCGGCTGCTCAAGGCCCGGATGTTCAGCGATGTCCTGAGCAACATCAACTTCTGGGGCTGGCAGCTCATAATCGTCTCGGCAGCGGTGACTTTGCCTTTTGGCATTACCACCTCCAAGGAATACGCCGAGCTGGAATGGCCCATTGATATCGCCATCGCCCTGATCTGGGTGGTGTTCGCCATCAATTTCTTCGGCACCATGATCAAGCGCCGCGAGCGGCATTTATATGTGGCCATCTGGTTCTACATCGCCACCATCATCACCGTGGCCCTGCTGCACATCGTGAACTCGATCGCCATGCCCGTGTCGTTCCTCAAGAGCTATTCGGCCTACGCCGGAGTCCAGGACGCGCTGGTGCAGTGGTGGTACGGGCATAACGCCGTGGCGTTCTTCCTCACCACCCCCATCCTGGGCCTGATGTACTACTTTGTTCCCAAGGCCGCGGGGCGCCCGGTGTATTCATACCGCCTGTCCATCGTGCACTTCTGGGCCCTGGTGTTCCTGTATATCTGGGCCGGGCCCCATCACCTTCTTTACACGGCGCTGCCCGACTGGCTGCAGATTCTGGGCATGACCTTCTCCCTGATGCTGATCGCACCTTCCTGGGGCGGAATGATCAACGGCCTGCTGACTCTGCGCGGCGCCTGGGACAAGGTCCGCACCGACCCCATTCTCAAGTTCTTCGTGGTGGCTATCACCTTCTACGGCATGTCCACCTTCGAGGGCCCGATGATGTCCATCCGCTCGGTGAACGCCCTTTCGCACTACACCGACTGGACAATCGGCCATGTTCACTCCGGGGCGCTGGGCTGGAACGGCCTGATGGCCTTCGGGATGATCTACTGGCTGGTGCCGCGCCTGTGGGGCCGTGAAATGGCCAAGCCGAGCTGGGTGAACACGCACTTCTGGCTGGCTACCATCGGCATTGTGATCTACATGGTTTCCATGTGGGTTGCCGGAATCACCCAGGGCCTGATGTGGAGGGCCTTCGACAACGATGGCTTCCTGGTTTATGGCAACTTCATGGAGACG
>JAOUPZ010000305.1 GCA_029879595.1 Deltaproteobacteria bacterium
ACCCTGACAGATGTGGACGAGGGGGACAGCCACTCCTACACCCTCAGCGGCAATCCGGTCTGGGTGAGCATCAATCCTGATACGGGAGAGTTGACCGGCACCCCGGTCGAGGCAAACATCGGCACCACGGAAGGCTTGATAATTACCGTGACGGATCAGGGCACCCTTTCCGCAACACACACCCTGAGCATTACCGTGAACGATGTGCAGCATGCCCCGCAAATAATCAACACACCAGCCGCCTCGGTGGATACCGAAGCGGTCTATAGTTTCACCCCGGAGGTTACGGATGCCGATTCAACGGATATGCATACCTTCAGCATTTCCAACCAGCCGGCCAACTGGAGTTCCTTCGATCCCGCAACGGGAACCCTGACAGGGACACCTCCAGGAGACGCTGGCGGCCCATATAGCGGTGTGGAAATCACGGTCACCGACAACACAGAAATGAGTACCACCATCGGGCCCTTCACCATTTTGGTCAACGATGTGACGGCCCCCGGCAGTGTGACCCAACTGACGGCTGAAAATGGTGAAAGCCAGGTTGCCCTGAACTGGGTCAACCCTGTGGAAACTGATTTCGCCGGTGTGGTTGTGCGCCGTGCCGTTTCACCCGCGACCCCGACCGGGCCGGATGACGACAGTGCGGACCTGATCGATTCTTCAGGCATCAGCACCACGCCCGGTGGGTCAGCCTCGATGGTGGACAGCACCCCGATCAACGGCATCACATATAACTATGCGGTCTATGCCCAGGATGGAGCCGGCAATGCCTCATTTTCCGGCGTCCTCACAGCGGGAACACCGGTGGCCATTCCTCCGGGTGATGTGGTCGACCTAAAGGTTATTGGCGGCGATGGTCAACTCACCCTGAGTTGGGCCAACCCATCCGACGCGGATTTTGCGGGAGTGACCCTGGTGCGCCGGGAGGGCGCGGACCCCAACGGACCAAATGACCCCTTGGCCGTATCGGTGAATACATCCGCACTGAATACAACACCAGACGCGACGGTGATCCTGACAGACACCGGGCTGGCCAATGACGGGCCAGCCTATCACTACGCGGCCTTCAGCTATGATGCAATTGGGAACTACGCTGGCGGCGTGTTGATTTCCGCAACACCCAGCGTTCCGCCGGGTGAAGTGACGCTCCTTTCTTCCAAAAAGGGCTTCGCCGAAGTGAAAATGGACTGGACCAACCCGGTCGATTCGGACTTCTCGCATGTGCTGATGTTGCGCCGGGAGGGCCAGTACCCAGCGGGTGCCATGGACCCGCTGGCAACGGTTGTGGATACCACCACCGCCAACGTGGCCCCGGGGGGTGCAGTCACAGGCTTTGTGGATGACAATGGTCTGACCAACACCATCACCTACTTCTACAAGCTCTTCACCGTGGATACCCTCGGTTCGGTCTCCACCGGAACAGCCTTCGAGGAAACTCCCTGGTGGCCGGACTATGTGTGGACCTTTGAGAGTGGTAGCCTCGGGTTTACCTGTTTCGATGGCCCTGATTCCGATTACACCTGCGGTTGGTCCAACACCAGCACAAAAGCAGCCTCTGGATCCAGGTCCATTATGTCAAACGGCCTTAATAGCTTCAGTGATCAGTTGTGGGGCCCGAGCGTGACCTTTTCCGATAGATCCACCATAAACTTTGATGTCTGGAGTGACATCCCTTCCGCCTTTGGAGGACTGGGAATATGGGTGTGGGACACTGTCCAGGGTAAAAAAGTGAAAGTGGGTGGATTTTCCGATGCCACCGCAGGCGTGTGGCAGAATCACACCATCCCCTTGGGAGTGATGGCATCAAACACCAGTGCGCAAAGGGTGGATTTAAACCTGGTAACAAACTCCTACGCCAACTGGGTCTACATGTATCTGGACAACATACGCATGTCCTACATCAACCCGACCAACACACTGGCCAACTACACCTATAATTCCTGGTGGAAAGACGCCAGCAGATTTGGTTCGGATGGTTCCAACACCACCTTCTCCACTACTGAATACATGCAAACCGGAAAGACTTCTACCGGGACGTATGAACTCCGCAGTTATGCCAGCTTCACCGTTACAAGTGGGGCCCCCAACAGGGCCTATCAGGGCAGCCTGACTCTCACTCTGTATTCATACACTTCAGACGATCCATCTGAGACAGTATGCGTGTATGACGTGCATACGCCTCTTGACGATATGCTTTATATTCGAGGGACATCCAGATTGGATCCGGCCATATTTGACGACCTGGGAACAGGCGTTGAGTTGGGTTGTTTGGAGGTCACCGCCGCCGATGTGGGAACTGTCATCACGATTCCAATCAGCGGAAAGATGCTGGAACAGGATTTGCTTCCCAAGATGTCCCCCACAGCATCCTCCGAATACACCCTGGGGCTCAGGTTGGTTTCAGTCAATATGGGTACAGAGGGTACGGAGATGGTGAGATTTGACAACAATGGCAATGTTACTGCTAGTGAAATCCAATTCTCTTACACCATCTACTCGGAATATTAGCCAGGAACCCCTGGGGTGTGATGCGGTAAACACACCCCAGCCTCATCAAGCCTGTGTTCCCGCAAAGGGGCACAGGCTTTTTTTTGCGCCGACTCATAAAAAGGCGGGGAAGGAAATTCAGAAATAACCGACGGCGAAAATGAATCAGGATTTTTTAAGCCGGTACTCCGAAGGAGAGACTCCGTGCCACTTTTGAAAGGCCGTGCTGAAAGATCCAGGGTTGCTGTATCCGACCATCATCGCTACTTCGGTGACGGTCATGCCCGGATGTCTCAGGTATGAGGCGGCCAGGTTCAGGCGGTGCTTTTTTAGAAGATCGGTGAAGGAAAGCCCTTCGTCTGCAAGGCGGCGCTGCAGAGTTCGTGAAGACATACCTAACTTCGCGGCAAGCTTTACCAGTGTGGGTGGCCCTTGAATCAAAAGCTTCTGAAACGCAATGTACATGCTCTCTTCCAGCTTGGTGAAATTGTTGTTTTCGACCAATGCCGGTTGCAGTACTTTTTCAATAATCCTGTCCAGGTTTGGGTCAGCCTCGCCGTATTTTTTTTTCAGTGCGGCCATTTTTTTGTCAAAAATCAACTCGTTAAAAAACTGGCCGCCACTGGTGGGGGCCTGGAAAAACTTCTCATAGGCCTCTATTCGGGATTCTGAAGTATCGCGGATTCGAATCGAGTGCAGTTTGAGATCCGGGCCAGCAAAAAGTTTAAGACTCCCCCACCACTGGGAAAACCCCCAGTCAACCTGATAATTCGTATGCTTGATATAAGGGGAACTCTCCACATGCCTTATGATCATCTTATCTTTGTGAAACATATGCACCGGCGTTCCGGCTTCTGTAAGCAGGCGATAAATATCGGTGGTGCGGGACAGTAAGACATCCACATTTTTCGAATTGAAAATGTAGTACCAATTGAGATTATTCTTGCTTAAATTTTCCTTGGCGACTGGCTTCAGCCAGAAAAATTCATCACCTGTGAGCCGGACGACCTCGGAAAAAATATTCTGGTATTGGCTGAAGGGGATTTTGGCGTCAAGGTCATCAAAAATTTTCGGGTCTATCCCCGAGGCTTCGAAGATTTCAGATTTGGATAAGCCAGCCTCTGAGGCAACTTGTAGCGCAAACTCTGATATCACGACTGAGGCGTATGGATTACGGTTCATTTTCAACTGGGACAATAACTACAGGAAAGACTCCAGGCTTTACCAAGCCATATCAATTCAGCCTTCCTGATATTGGTATTCCTGAAAAGACCCCTTCAAATAAATGGGACCTTATTGTATAAAACAGATATTGACAAGGGTCTGGGCAATTGGTTTTCAATCAGGGTCTTATTTTTAATTTACCCGCGTTTAAAAAGGCCAGGCTTCCTAGCGGGGGGCTGCTGCTTCGATAAATTCAAATATTTCCTCCATTGGCCATAAAGCGGTCCGACACACCAGATACCACGACAGGCGCCTCTGGCAA
>JAOUPZ010000419.1 GCA_029879595.1 Deltaproteobacteria bacterium
AGAAATCCTACTCGGCCCATCTTCTTTTTGCCTTTTCCCAAAGATGGGGCCTTTCCGCCCGCTATGAATACCTTGATTATGACCACCAGGATTACCTGAACGGGAAATACGGCCAGCTGAATGACAACTGGGTGACCTTCGGCATCAACTACGACCTGCCCAAGGACAACACCAGGGTCCAGATAAATTACATCCGAAAGGAGGAAGGCTGGCCGGAGGACTATGGCGGGGACCCGGTTGAAAACGACTCAATGCTAATTCAATCCACGGTGTATTTTTAAATGAGGCGCTTCTCAAAATATCCGGAGTTGATCCTGCT
Organism: Deltaproteobacteria bacterium; assembly: GCA_029879595.1. Lineage (GTDB taxonomy): Bacteria > SAR324 > SAR324 > SAR324 > JACQKK01 > JAOUPZ01. The sequence continues at coordinate 320 of JAOUPZ010000419.1, forward strand.
GCTGCTGGCCCTGGTTTTCCTCTGGGGCGCCTGCACGGAGCAGCAGGAAAACCCCATGCTGATAGAGGATGACAAGCCGCCGGAAATCAGCGGGTTCTCACCAGCCAGCCAGATGGCCGGCCGGGTGGTTACCGTCCAGGGCTCGTATTTCGCGCCTCTGCCCGACGACAACCATGCCAAGGTAAACAGCACGGAAGCCGAGGTGCTTTCGGTTACCAGAGAATACCTGACCGTGCTGGTGCCTCAGGGGGCTTCCAGCGGACCCATTTCCGTGACCACACGCAATGGCACAGCCTTATCGGAAGATGAATTGACAGTGCTGGGTGGTCCCTCCCCTTCCATCAGCGGGTTCCTGCCGGAAAAGGGCATCATCGGCTCCAGCGTTACCATAACGGGCGCCGACTTTGATCCGGTTGCGGAAAACAACCGGGTGCTGTTCTCCGGCACCGAGGCGCAGATCATACAGAACAGTACGACAAGTCTGGTAGTGATTGCCCCGGAGGCCACCAGCGGCAATATCCGGGTGAGCAACCTTGCCGGAACAGCCGTGTCCCGTGACCCCTTCCTGTTCATTCTGCCCGAAGATACCGTGAACCCCATCATCAAGAGCTACTCGCCCATCAGCGGATATGCCGGGGATACGGTGGTCATAGCCGGCCTGAACTTTGATCCGACCCCTGCGGGCAATACGGTGAAGTTCAACGATGTGCCGGCCCAGGTAACCGCCGCAGCCGCGGACAGCCTCACGGTAGTCGTGCCAGACACAACCAGCGGAGCGATCTCTGTCGGCACCTCGGCGGGAATTGGCCACTCGGTGCTGAGCTTTGAAATTGTGCCCGCCGGAGGATACACGGTGGCCGAGGGCCAGATGGGAGGCGCGGTGCAGACCGGCCCCCTGGGGCTGCTGGGAAAGGTCAGCATATTTGCCGGGGGAGGCATCGCAGCCGGCCCCATCAACGGCTTCGGCACCGACACCCGGTTCGACAATCCCATTGGACTGGCCTCCGATGGCACGAATATATACATCGTTGACTCCAACAACAGGATGATCCGGCAGCTCGCCCTGGCCAACGTCGAGGTCACCACCCTGGCCGGCAGCGGAGAACTGGGTTCCGATGATGGATTCGGGTTCAACGCCACCTTCAAATCAGTAAACGGAATAGCAGCCGAGGGAGGATTCCTGTACGTCACCGACCTGGCCGACCACAAAATCCGGAAAATCGAGATCGCCACCGGCATCGTGTCCACATTCGCCGGGTCGGGCTCCTTTGACACCATCAACGCCGTGGGGACCGCCGCAGCGTTCAAGGGCCCCCAGGGAATAACCAGCGACGGAACAAACCTGTACGTGGTGGACAGCGCCGGCAACACCATCCGCAGGATAGAACTGGCCACGGCCACCGTAACCACCCTGGCCGGCTCGGGGGCCTTTGGATCACAGGACGGCACGGGCACCCTGGCCTCCTTCTATCGGCCCCATGGCATAGTGGCGGCAAACGGATACCTGTTCGTGGCCGATACCAGCAGCCACAAGATACGAAAGGTGGCTATCTCCACAGGGGAGGTCACCACTTTGGCCGGCTCGGGGCTTTCGGGCTCTGCCGACGGAACCGGCAGCGAGGCGGAATTCTACAATCCGGAACGGCTGGCCACCGACGGAACACACCTGTATGTAACCGACTCGGGTAACCACAAGATACGCAAGGTCGAGATAGCCACCGGCCTGGTGACCACCGTGGCCGGCGCGGGCACCCCCGGCTATGAGGACGAAACCGGAACAGCGGCCACCTTCAACTACCCCAAGGGAATCATAGTGATCGGCCCGAATCTGTATGTGGCCGATTCAGCCACCACCATCCGACAGATAGAACTGGGAACATCGCTGGTCACCACCATCGCCGGGGACGCCAACGCGCTGAACGCGGTGAACGGCATCGGCAGGGAGGCCAAATTCCTCAAGCCCGAGGGAATCACATCCGACGGCACAAATCTTTACATAGCCGATTCCTACTACCGCCTGATCCGCAAGATCAGGATTTCCAACGCCAAGAGCTTTACCGTGGCGGGCTCCGGGTTTTTCGGCTCGGTTGACGCCACCGCGACCTCGGCCAGTTTCAACTATCCCTTCGGCATCACAACCGATGGCGCCAACCTGTATGTCTCCGATTCCCAGAACCACAAAAT
>JAOUPZ010000302.1 GCA_029879595.1 Deltaproteobacteria bacterium
GCCGGAAGATCGTGCTGTCCACCGGGGTGGTGACTTCCTTCGCCGGCACGGGGGGAACGGGATCGGATGACGGCCTGGGACCCGTGGCCACCTTCTGGCAGCCCACAGGCATCACCAACGACGGAACAAACCTGTATGTGGCCGACACCCTGAACAACAAGATCCGGAAAATCCGGATATCCACAGGCATAGTAACCACCCTGGCCGGTTCCGGCGCCATGGGGTCGGCGGAAGGCACGGGAACCGAGGCCGAGTTCAACCGGCCCGAAGGGGTTACCACCGATGGCACCAGCCTGTTTGTCTCAGACTCGGGAAACAACAAGATCCGCAAAATCGTGCTGGCCACCGGAGTGGTCTCCACCCTGGCGGGCTCGGGGGTGTTCTGGTCCGGCAACGGAACGGGTGAGCAGGCCAGCTTCAGATATCCCCAGGGCATCACCACCGATGGCACAAACCTGTATGTGACCGATTCCTTCGGAAGGAGAATCCGCCGGGTCGTCATCTCCACCGCGGAGGTGAAAACCCTGGCGGGTTCCGGCGAAGAAGGCTCCGATGACGGGGTCGGCAACGCGGCCAGCTTTTATCTGCCCACGGGAATCACAACCGATGGAACCCATCTGTACGTCACCGACTACCTAAGCAACCTGATCAGGAAGATTGAATGACATGAGGATCGGCACTTCACAACGGGCTATGATTTCCCCCGGCCGCGTCCCGCGACAGAGGGCCCTGGGAGGAATCCTGATTCTGCTGGCGCTGGTTCTTTTTGCCGCCTGCGAGGATCTGGAGGATCTTGTCAAAACCCCGCAGTATTCCTATGTCATCGGAGACGCGCAAAACGAATCCGGCGGCAAGGCCCTGTATTCCTATCTGATGGACAACACCTCCGGACTGCCGGAGCTGATCGGGAGCGCGGCTGACTACTCCCCGGACAACATGAAGGCCTTCGCCATCTCTCACTCGGAGAAGTATCTCTACCTGCTTACCGGCGATGATCATATCATCACCTATTCGGTCAAGCATGATACAGGATTCCTGCAGGCCATCGGGAGCCCGGTTAAGGTCAACCCTTCCGGCAATTCCGCCGGCTCCATGTACAGGATATCCGTGGACCCGCTGGATCAGTATGTGTATGTGTTTGCCATGTTATCCAACGACAACATGCTGAATAACGGCAAGCTGTATGACTTCACCCTGATCGAAACGTACTCCATGGACAAGGACACCGGGCTGCTGACGTTCAAGAACATCGAGGTGCTGGACGCCCACCCGTTCTCACAGATCGTGTTCACCCAATCCGGCAACTACGCCTACGTTGCCAGCCAGATCCCCGACTACGCCATTGTGCAATGCGACCCCGGGCCTCCCTTTGTCGCCATACTTTCCAACCTGCCCACGGGAGTTATCTACATCTATGAGGTCGACCGGGTCAGGGGCTCCTTCAGGCTGAAGGACTCCGTCAGTTACAACCCCTGGCTGGTCACCGGTGACAACCCGATCACCCTGGACCCCAACGGGAAGTTCATGTACATCAATGAGAGCTCGGGCTATTGCGTTGTCAAAAGCAGCTCAAGCTGCCCCGGATACACGACCTATGACCAGACGGGCAGCAAGGTGCAAACATACCTGATTGATCATTCCACCGGAGACCTGATTTCCTCCCGGGCCGGCTTCAACAACCAGCCGGAAATAACTACCTGGGGCGCCTCGCACCCCTCCGGGGAGTTCGTATACCACATAAACTCCTACGACAGCCGCCAGGCCGATTACGGCGTTTGCCAATCCTATCTGAAGGTTCCCGGATATATATACTCCTACTATGTGCAGTACGGCTCGGGCGAGATGACCCTGACGGGGATCACCGAGGCGGGCGTGGGCAGCGTCTCGGTGCAGGTGGAGCCGTCCGGCCGGTTTCTCTACATGATGAACTCCAGCGATATCTATGTGTACAACATCGACCAGGCAACAGGAGAACTGGAGGTGGTGGGCGAGCCGGTGAGCGGTGCCCAGGAGTTCTCCATACCCGGAAAGGCCTACACCTTTCCGCTTTCACTGATAGGATATTGACTTGGCTGCCTCGACTGAAATAAAGGCGACTGAAAGAAAGATGCTCCCGGCGGGGCCGGGCTGGCTGAAAAAGCACTGCCTGCTGGCGCTGGCCACTCTTCTGTTCCTGGGCGCCTGCCACGAGCAACTGCTGGATGAGATGGACCCGCCGGTAACCACCGCCTCCATCGAAACCGGGCTACACAGCCCCCAGACCGTAAAGCTGGAATGCGATGACGGTGACGGCAGCGGCTGTCTTTTCACCTATTATACCACCGACGGCACCACCCCCAGCCGGGCCTCGCTTCCCTATACCGGCCCCATAGCCATCTGGTCCGAAACCACCATCAAATTTTTCTCCATAGACCGCGCCGGCAATATGGAAAGGGTCAACACCGAGCATTACCATGTGGCCTCGGTGGTGCTGGTGGACGTGGATGATTTCTCCGCCGGCTGGGACCACACCCTGGCCATCAAAACGGACGGCACCCTCTGGGCCTGGGGCGGTAACGAATCCGGCCAACTGGGGAACGGAGGCGCAGATGACCAGCCGAATCCCGTGCAGGTAGGCTCAGACACTGACTGGCTGAGCGTCAAAGCCGGCAGGTCATTCACCCTGGCCCTGAAAAAAGACGGCTCTCTGTGGACCTGGGGGAACAACGACCGGGGACAGCTGGGTAATGGAAACACCAGCAACTCGCCCGCCCCGGCGCAAGTCGGCTCCAGCACGGACTGGGCTGTTATTTCGGCGGGAACCTCCCATGCCCTGGCCATCAAAACAGACGGCACCCTCTGGGCCTGGGGCGCTAACGAAAGCGGACAACTGGGGAATGCCACCCTAACGGACTCTTCCGCTCCGGAACAGGTGGGCTCGGGCACCAGCTGGAAGGATGCCGGCGCCGGACAATCGCACTCCATCGCCCTGCGCAACGACGGCGTGATCTGGAGCTGGGGCTCCAACACCTTCGGACAACTGGGCGACGGCTCCACGGACGACAGGAGCAGCCCCATGGAAATGACCGGCACCAACTGGGCCAGCATCTCCACGGGAGCCAACCATAATGTGGCCCTCAAGGGCGATGGCACCCTGTGGGCCTGGGGACAGAACTGGTATGGGCAGCTGGGTAACGGCACCACCATAACCAAGGCCTGGTCTGCCGATGGCTCGCGGCCCATAAGGGGCTTCATAACCTTCGACAGGGTATATGCCATTCAGATCGGCACCTATACCGACTGGGTCTCCATTTCCGCCGGCGGGGGGCATACCCTGGGGATCAAGCAGGATGGCCGGCTGTGGACGTGGGGACTGAACGTCAATGGCCAGCTGGGCGATGGCACCAACATGAACAACCTGCTGCCCCTGCCGGTAGCCCCCGAATCCCAGTACCCCAACCGGCTGCCCCGGTACTCCTGGCAGAAAATATCCGCCGGCGCGCACCACAGCCTGGGGCTCAGGGAGAACGGAACCCTGTGGTCATTCGGGTGGAACGGCTCGGGTCAGCTGGGCAACGGCTCGACAGAATCTACCGATGGCGGCTCTGACCCGGATCTCCCCACCTGGAAGGTGCCGCGATACTCCTATGTGATATCCGACGCAGTCTATGGCTACAGCCTGGATTATTACAATGGAGACCTGACATCCATCGGTGCCCCATATCCCGCAGGAGACAACCCCACCTCCCTTGACATTCACCGGTCGGGGAACTACCTGTATGTGGCCGACAGCAGCACCGATGGGGTTTCCCCCAGCAAGATCTGGTCATTCACCATCGACCGGACGACCGGTGGGCTGACCCCGCTGGGAGAACCAATCGAAACCCTGGTGGGGGTGACCAGGATCATGGTCGAGCCACTGGGACGCTTCGTGTATGTGATGGGTACGCACATGAAGGGGTGGAACGTTTCCACCATCGCCATATATACCGTGGACCCCCAGACCGGCGAACTGAAGGCCATCGGCACCCAGTCCTACG
>JAOUPZ010000306.1 GCA_029879595.1 Deltaproteobacteria bacterium
TCTGGGGGAAAAGGCAAAAAGAAGATGGGCCGAGTAGGATTTCTGGATGCTCGTGATGGAAACCTGCTCCAGCTGTACAAAGGAATATTGCCACCATTCCAGGTGTCTAGAGCCATACACCAGCTCAAAATTAAGGCTGCTGCCGTTATAGGCAAAATCCACCTCATAGGCGCTGGCGTTTCTGAATCCGGTAGCGCCCTGGATGGGACCGTCCTCACTGGGTGAGGCGCTGGTTTTGAAAAAGCTCGCCCCGTACTGGGTGAAGCTCTTGCGTTTGGGGTCGTGCCTGAACCCTTCGTAGCGGGAGTAGGAACTGGTGCCGAATTCCAGCCGGGCCGCATTGATGAACAGGTTGTTTCCCCGCTCCTCGTAGTTGCTGAAGAATACCTGGGGATGATCCAGCCTGTTGTTTATCAGACTGGTCTCGGCGTCCACGTTGAAGTTGGTGTTCCAGACCCCGGCCTGTATATATAACTTTTTCTTGAAAAAGTGGTAGAGCAGCGACACCCCCTCGTTGTGGCCTGGTGAAAGACTGGCGGTCAGTCTTCTTTCCACAAAGGCCAGGCTCTTGTCCGCGACAATCTGTTCTGATTCAAACGGAACCAGGTGGTTCCCGATGCGCACCTCGTTGGAGGGATTGCTGAACAACAGGTAGGCGTCCTTTATCTCGGGCTCTCCCTTGCCGAACTCCGGCTCCAGGATCAGCTTGGCCTTTTTTGAAATATTTCCGGTGAATCTCAGCGTCATGCGCCGGATGAACATCTCATTCACCTTTTCATCATTGGTGTTTCCATCCGAGTTTTCATACTGGAGCTGAAACAGCCCGTGGAAATCCAGTTCCAGGGCCAGGGCAGCGCCGAGAAACATGCAGAAAGCCAGAGCCGTAACCGGCGGCAGCAGGGCGATGGCTTTTAATATTTTCTTCATGTTAAATCCGGTCTCCGTTTTTATTAGTGCTCACAATTTCAAGGGCCTGGCGCGCCTTCTTCCGGGTTACAGGCCGGTAAGAATGACCACCGGGTATTTCAATCCCTGCACCTGCACGGGGCTGGCGCTGTCGGTCTTGTTGCCGTTGCCCAGCTGGCTGTGCCCGTTATATCCCCAGGCCCAGGCAGTGCCATCGTTCTTCAGGGCTATGCTGTGGTAGGCCCCGGCGGCGATGGAAATCACTCCTGTCAGCCCCGGAACCTGCTCGACGGTGAAATGCCGGACCAGATCCTTGGCTCCCAGGCCCAGCTGTCCCTCGCTGTTGCGGCCCCAGACCCAGACCGTACCGTCGTTTTTCAGGGCCAGGTTGTGATCCCATCCCGATGAGATGGCGATGATGTGGGATAGCCCCTCCACCATGACCGGCCGGACCCGGCAGGGAAACACGAATGCGGTGGTCTGCTGGCAGGTCAGGTTATGCACATCAAGGGCGTCGGGATCATAGCCCAGCTGGCCGTAGTCGTTTTTACCCCAGGCCCACACCGTGCCGTCATCCATGATGGCCAGTGAATGCCCCCAGCCCCCGGAAACCGTGGTCACGAAACCGGGCAGGTCCGCCACGGGCAGGGGGATGGTGCTGCAGGCGTAGGCGGGGTCGTTGTAGGCTCCGATATCATCGGGAAGCTGCAGTTCCGGGGGGCAGTTTGGCGGCAGCGCGCCCAGTTGGCCCGAGTCCGCCTGCCCCCAGGCCCAGACCAGCCCGTCATTGGTGGTGGCCATGGTGTGATAGAAACCAGCCGCCACGCTGGTTACCAGCCCGGTTATCCCTGACACCTCCGATGGTGTGAAGCTGCATGACCAGGCCAGCGGCTGATCGAGAGGGAAGGGAACCTGGCAGTTGATGGATGGATAGCCCAGTTGCCCCTGCTGGTTGAAGCCCCAGGCCCAGACAGTCCCGTCATATTTAAGGGCGACGCCGTGCTTTTCACTGGCGGCGATGGATACGATATCCTCCAGGCCGTAGGACTGATCGGCCAGGTTTTTGTTGTTGGTCTCCTGGTTTCCCAGCTGCCCGTAATCGTTCAGGCCCCAGTTCCAGACCGACTGATCGGTGCGCAGCACCGAGGTATGGTGCCAGCCGGCCGCGATCTGCAATACCGAGTTTACCCCGGTGGCCTCAATGGCCGTGCGCGCCTCCTGGGGCGAGCCCCCTGTGCCCAGTTGCCCCGAGCTGTTGTCTCCCCAGGTCCACACCGAGCCATTATCTACCGGCAGTTCGTCCTCCATGATCCGCAGGGCCGCCGAGTGGCCATAGCCGGCCGCGACAGATTTATACCCCGGCACTGACTTCACTACCATTTCCACCGAGGGCTCGCCCTCTCCCGAAACGTTTTCCGCCGTGACTATGAAATAGTAATTCACGGGAACCTGGTTGAGCCCGCCGATGGTACGGTTGTATTCGATTATGTTCCTGATGCTGTTGGGGCTTTTCTTGGTCACTCCCGGCGAGGTGTCGTAGTAGATATTGTATGAGGTGGCGTCGGGAACCCATCTCCAGAACAGGGAAGCCTGCTCTATCCCGCCGTAGATGGTCAGGTTGTCCGGGATACCGGGAACGGGGGGCATGGGGGTGGCCGATATTTCCTCCGAGGCCGGTCCTTCCAGGCCGCTTTTCAACGAGGTCAGCACGAAATAATAGGTGGTCTCGTTGATCAGACCGGTGATCAGATACCCGCTGTCGGCTTCGTTGATCTGTTTGGAGTTGATGGGGGTTACCCCGGGATAGGTCAGGTAATAGATGTTGTATGTGTCGGCATCCTCCGTGGTGTCCCAGGTCAGCCGGAGGTTTCCATTTCCCGCAGATACCTTGATGTTTTGCGGTGGAGGAGGCCCCGGTTCGGTCTGTTCCGTTTCCAGTTCCTCTTCGCAGGCGGAAAGCAGGGACAAAATGCCGATCTGGATAAGAACCGCACAAATGAACAGGCAGCGCTGTCCGGCGTAATTTTTCCTTTTTTCTTTTATCATTTCGGTGCTGGTTTTTTATTGGTTGCTGCCGAAAACCGGAATTTCCCATATCCCCATCGCAGTAAAGCAAATTATCAGACATCAGTCATCCACCAAATGGCGGAAGAAATGGCGTGTGTAGAAGAAAAGCTCTCTTTACCGGGCGGTTTTTCATCCACTTGTCCGGCAGTAATCATCCCGGGTGGTTGAGTTGAAGGCGCCGGTGGGAACAGCCCGTCCGCGCCTTCTGTTCCGTCCGGTCCGGGGTCCTGTTTTCACCAGGGGACGGAAAATGTTAATGTCTGGGATCACTTCTGCAACGGCGTTACTGAAAAACTCCAGGAGGCGGAAAAATGAAAAAAAGATTCCTGATAACCATGTTGCTCATGCTGGCGGCTTCCCTGGCGGCTTCCCTGGCAGCCGGAGCCCAGCCCTGTGACGGGGGAGACACGGCCTGCCTGGAAAAACAGGTGAACGGCCATGCCGTAAGGCAGATGCGGTTCTGGGAACAGTATTTTGCACTGCCCATCGAGCAAAGGGTAAATGTCGCTCCGAAGGAGGTGGTGGAATACATAAACCTGGACAACAGGCTGCAGGGTTATCCGGAGGATACGAAGCTGGCCGATGTTTCCGGCGATTTTCTTGGCGATGTGAAAAACGCCGTGAAAGGGATCCCCGGGGGGATTGCCAATGTGATGAAGGGAAAGCTGGCCGGAGTGTTCCTTGTGAACGATCTGGGCGGTACGGGCTACACCGAGTATATCAGCGATGAAAAGGGCCGCCGGGTGGCGGGATTCATAGTGCTGGACGCCGGGGTGCTGAAGGGGCGCAAGGCCAACGAATGGGCCACCTGGAAGGAGTCCACCCCCTTTGCCGGCGACAAGGATCATAAGATCGAGGTTGTCATTGAGCGGGGGCCGGACGATAACCGCCAGCAGGCCATACAGTACATCCTGCTCCATGAGATAGGCCATGTGATTTCCGTCAATGAAACGATCCATCCCCCCTGGGGGGTTGCTCC
>JAOUPZ010000042.1 GCA_029879595.1 Deltaproteobacteria bacterium
CGGTTGCGCCCGGTCTGGGTGTATCTGGCCACTTCTGAGATTCCCTCGGTCTATGGTTTCATCGGCTGGGGGGGGATCATGGGGGGCATACTGCTGGATGCCCTGATGCGCAGGGGGCTGAAGGGCAGCCGGAAGAACCGGGAGCCCGGCGCAGAACAGACCCTGGACGGAGCCGCCGGGGGGGAACTGAGCCCGGTTTCGGGCGGTAAATCCTGCTGAAAAGGTATGCCCAGGTGTCAGCCCAGGAAAAAACCTACAGAACGGGGGTGTTGCTGGCGTTGGGCGGAGCCCTGCTGGCCAGCACGGGAGGGGCGCTGATCAAGTCCGTGAGCATGGACCCGTTTACGCTGAACGCCCTGCGCTGTCTTATCGGCGGTGCTGTTTTGCTGCCCTGGGCCCGGCTGCGGGAGATACGGCCGGGGCCCTGGCTGCCGGTTCTGCTGGTGGCCTATATCCACACCCTGATTGGCTTTGTCTATGGTACCAGCCATACCACAGCGGCCAACGCCATCGCCCTTCAGGCCACGGCGCCGGTGTGGGTGTGGCTGCTAACCCTGCCCTTGCATAAAGGTCGTCCGCTGAAGCTGGTGCCCCCCTTGCTGGTCATACTGGCCGGATTGGGAATAATGCTTTCAGAGCCGGCCGGCGGCGCTTCCAGGTGGGGTGATCTGGTGGCCCTCTCCACCGGTTTTTCACTGGCGGTGGTGCAGATTTCCCTTTCCCGGGTTCATCTTCCTGCCATCAGTGCGGTGTGTGTTTCCAATCTTTCTGCCGGACTGGTCAGTCTGGCACTCATTCCGGAAGGCGTGGGAAGCATCTCGGCCACCGGCCAGGAATGGGTGGCGATTTTACTGTTCGGCACCATGCACTCCGCCCTGGCATTCGTGCTGATCGCCATGAGCCTGAAGCGGTTGCCTGTGACCCAGGTGTCGATACTGGGGATGGCCGAGCCTCTGCTGAACCCGATGTGGGTGTATCTGGTCGCCTCCGAGGCCCCTTCGCTCCATGGTCTTGTCGGCTGGGGAGGGATCATGGCGGGCATTCTGCTGGACTCCCTGGTGCGCAGGGGCATGGCGGACAAAGCCCGGCCCGCTACAACCGATGCCTGTGCAGCCGGGAAGACTCCCGGAGAGGAACCTGTCCGGCCCCAGGCGCTGGAAGAGGCCTGAAAACTTCCGCCGGGCCGGCTATTGCTCCAGGAAGGATTCAGGGCGGGCGCTCCATTCGGACCATGAGCCGTCATAACCCCTTACCCGGGGGAATCCCAGCCAGCGCAGTGTGAAGTAGGTGTGCGAGGCCCCTTTCATGACCTGTGAGTAGACCACGGTCTCCTTTTCCGGGGTTACGCCCAGCTTTTCCAGCATTGCCAGGAGTTCTTCCGGGCTGCGCAGCGTGCCGTCCCTGTTGAGGTGGCTGGACCAGTACAGATTGATCGCGCCTGGAATATGGCCACTGCTGCCGGAACGCCGGTTCTTGCCCCGGTATTCCTCCCGGGGCCGGGCGTCTATGATAGCCAGCCTGTCTTCCTTCATTTTTTCCAGCAGCCAGTCATAAACGGCCAGTACATCTGGGTTGGGGTTTACGTTCAGTGTTCCGGGCGGGGCTTTCTTCTCCCGGCGGGTAATGCGCCTTTTTTCGGAAAGCCATTTGGGCCAGCCTCCGTCCAGCAGCGACACCTTGTCGTGGCCCAGATACTCCAGGGCCCAGAACAGGCGGGCCGCCATCTCTCCTCCCATGGAGTCGTAGCAGATAATGTGCAGGCCGGAATCTATTCCCACTGCTTCCAGGGTTTTTTTCAGATCGGCTGGCTCGGGCAGCATGCCGTCCACGCCGTTGGAGCTTGTGAACAGCATTCCCGGTGAAAGCCACTGGGCTCCCGGAACATGTCCGTTGGCGTAGTTTACCGGTGGGCGCAGGTCTATGATCCGGATGGAGGGGTTCTTCAGGTTTTTCGAGAGCCAGCTTCCGCTCACCAGGATCTCGGGGCGTGGTTTTAGTTTTTCGGGGGATGAAAAGGCCGTTCCGGGCACCGGCAGCACCAGCACCAGCAGCAGAGCCCCCTTGATACAAAACCGGGTGAAGGCCTTTCGGGGCAATGTAGTCTTGTCAGCGGGTTGCCTGGACACGGTATCGCGGTATTTTTTCGGGTTTAAACCGGGGGCGGGATACCTGCGGCTATCCGGCCTGATCGAACCGATGACGAATCTGTCCCTATCAGGCGAAACGCTGTGATGGGGATTTTGTGATTGTTGTCGGATGGAAACCGACCGCGGCGGCTTTATATGGACCGCCGCGGTGGTATGGACTTCTATCAACCTGCGGATTCGAAGGTCTGGGCCAGGTCTTCACGCACTGTGGAGCGGCGGCGTGAGAACTCGGCGAATGCCGTGTCATGGAAGCCCTTGGAGATCGAATACAGGAACTCGTTGAGCACGTTGGCCATGGACAGCATGGTGGTCTTCTTGCGCTTAACCGTGGTGATATTAAGCTCAAGCAGCACGCCCGGCAGAATGTGGTAGGGGTTCACTTCGGCCTCGAACTCCTCGAACTTCAGCTCAAGGAAGTGCAGCCTGTTTTCCACAATCACCCTGTCCTTCGGGTGCTGGTTGCCGAATATCTTGTTGAGCTGTGAACGCACCCTGATGACCCTTTTGCGGAGCTCATCCACGATGAACAGGTTGGTCTTGTCCGTATCGTCCATGTCCGTGGACTTGGGCGCGATAAACACCACCTCGTTCCAGATTTTCGGCGCTTCGGGCTCGACTTCCTCCTCCACCTCGCGGGAGAACCATCCGCCTTTCTTTACCGGCTCCTTGGACAGATAGTGCTTGGCAATGTCGTCGTAGTCCTGCACATTGCGGTTTTTCTTGAAGTCGTTGTACATCACCTCGACCACATTGACCACCTTCATGATCTCCGAATTCAGCTCCTGGAACTGAAGGTCGTAGGCATTGCGCATGGCTCTGATCTGCTCTTCGTCGAAGTAGGCCAGAGTGATGGCATAGCGCTCATCGGGCAGGGCGTTGACATCGGTGTCCTCGTACTCCCGCAGCACGCACTGCCTGGCGTTCTTGTGGTTTTCAATGTGCTGGTAGCCCATTTTGGAGGTATCCAGCACAGCGGTCAGCTGATTGACGGCGGAGTTGAATCCGCGGTTACGGATGTTTTCGTCATCAATGATCTTCTTGATGTTTTCCCGCACGTTCAGGGGGTCGTAGTCATCCGGGTCGATTTCCGCGCCCAGTCCCACGATCCTGTCCATGAAGCGCTTGGCGATGAACTGATAGCGCTTGGACTGCTCGTTGTTGGGATCATCGTCCACATAGTTGTCCAGGGCCTTGATCTTCTCGAACATCGTCTCGATGTCCGTAAGCTCTTCCTTGCCCTCGTCGATGAGCGTGTTGTTGAGTTCGGTGATCTCGGTATCAATCAGTTCGTGGACGTGCTTGCTGATGATGTCCTTGATGATCGACTCGACGGGCACCTGGTAGTGATAGATGGGGCTGATAAGCTCGGTGTCGAGTATGTTGATCGCCAGCTTCACATCCATCACTGTCTTGGGCTTGTAGAAGTTGTTCTTGAAGGAACACTTGGCGATGGCGTAGGCGTTTTCTCCCCGGACAAAGGCTCCCACGTCGGTCTTTTGCCGCAGGATGGAGTTGGTCTCGTTCTCCAGGTCGTACATACCGCGCTGGATGTGTCCTTGCAGGTGGCCGTAGATGTTGACGATGGATTTTTCGATCTCGCCGGTGTTGAACTTGTCGATTCCGCCGATCTTGTCCAGGATTTCTGCGACTTCCCGGGGGGTGTAGCGGTTGAGCGAGCGGTATTCTTCCTTGTCAACCAGGTCCCGCACCTTTTTGGACAGTTCGTCCTCCATGGTGGTGAGGTAGCGGTTGTACATGTTCTGGAAGTTCTGGTTGTAGTAGTTGTGCAGCTTGGACTTGACGCTGCCCATGACATCCAGTTTCTCCAGTACCTCTGGCGGAAGCTTGGCGTGAATATGGTTGAGTACCTTATCCACTTCCTCGTCGATCAGAAGTTTTGACTCTTCGTATTCGTTCCGGTTGTCCCTGTTCAGGGAGTTCCGCGACCCCACCGCACTGGGTTTTTCCGGGTGGACTACGTTCGGGCCACGGGTCATGCTGTCTCGAGCCATTTTATTGCTCCTTTGGTTGTTTCCTTACTGAATCAACGAGAATTTATTTTCCGGCCTTGTTAGCGGTGAATGATTTTTCCCCGCGCAGATCCGGTGTCCATTTATCAAACTATATACTTTCCCTGATATTTTTCAATAATAGCCGCCCAAAAAAGAGCAGGCATATCTTCCGTCCCTGGATCCCCCCGGGTTAAGCGGCGGGACGGCCCCAAAGCCTGTCCGGCGGCCCTGGTGTCATGATGGCGTTGCCTTATGGTGCTGCCTTTTGGCGTTGCCGGCTCTACGCCCTAGCGAAACCGGTAACGCCCGATTTTCGCCTAAAAACCTCAAACTGTCATTCTTTTTTGTTGAAAATTCGAGCGTTTGTCAACAAAAAACATAAAACCCCCGCCAGGTTTCAGTCGGACTGAATCGTAGCACAGATTACTTTTTAGTGCGCACAGCAAAGGAGTCGGGGCTCGGGCACGGTTAAAAGGTCGCTGTTTGGACGATCCATCGCAGGGCCTGTGACACCTGCTCTCGACAGCCTCCACTTCCGCTGTGTTCCAGGCGGCGGAAATCGGCCCAGTCTGGGAAAGCACCCGATCTGCGGCGTAATATCCCAGGGTGGCAGCATGGGCGTTCCCCGGAATTCGGGCGGTGTGAGGCCGTTATTTTACGGTTTCAGCAGTTGTTTTTTCCGTTGATTTATGCAAAAAAACTCGTTCATGGTCAAATTGTTGGTTAGTCATGAGCGGAATGATAAAAACGGCCAGGAGGCAGAGGGTGGAAAACGAAGGATTTCCCCGGCCTTATCGATAAAGCGGTGCAAGGGCTGCCGACAATGGCTGCCGACAATGGCGGCCAGGAAAAAAGTTATTTGCGAAAGGGTTTCCAGGTGAAACCCCTCCCTGACAAGGCCGTAGCCAGGGATTGAAGGATGGAGCCGCACCTTTCAGTCAGATAGATTCGGGCCGGGAGTATTCCACGGCCCCCGGGTAGGCCAGGCTGACCTCCGGAGAGAAATCCAGTGGAATCAGCCGAAAAAACCAGTGGAAATTCAAATGGTTTTTATCCGATCGGCACTCAGGTTAAAGAACTATCAGGCGAGAAAATTCCGAAAGGTGAAAAGTCGGTGGTAAGATACAGGTTTAATTTTCCGGTGTTATTTTTTTATTAACAAACAAAACGAGACCGCGCAGGTGCTACAGTCTGCACGGTCCAAACCCAAGGAGATAACCCTTCATGTCCGTAATTTGGATTTCACTCTTGTTTGGCCTTTTGTCGATAATAACGGCCCTGTTCTTCAACTGGACCGTTAAGCGCAGCCCGCCCACTGCCGGTGCCGAGTCGAAGGAACAGGAGGAAAAGCTGCTGGAGATATCCGGCGCTATTTCCGAGGGGGCGATGGCCTTTCTGACCCGGGAGTACCGGTACATGGCGGTCTTCATGGGCCTGTTCTCCATACTCATATGGCTGCTGGTGGACTGGGGCTCGGCGCTGTCCTTTCTGGCGGGTGCATCCATATCTATCCTGTCCGGATTCATAGGCATGAAGGCCGCCACCATGGGCAATGTCCGCACCACTGCCGCCGCCAACAAATCCCTGGGCAAAGCCTTCCGGATGGCCTTCGATGCTGGCGCGGTGATGGGTTTCGGCCTGGTGGGACTGGCTCTTATCGGACTGGTGGTGATGTATCTTCTGCTGACAGTCCTGATGCCTGATGCCTCCAGCTGGCACATCATGGAAGCCCTGGCGGGATTCGGTCTCGGCGGATCGTCCATCGCTCTGTTTGCCCGCGTGGGCGGGGGCATCTATACCAAGGCTGCGGACGTGGGAGCGGACCTGGTGGGTAAGGTGGAAGAGAACATTCCCGAGGATGACCCGCGCAACCCGGCCGTTATCGCGGACAACGTGGGAGACAACGTGGGCGATATCGCGGGCATGGGGGCCGACCTGTTCGGCTCGGTGGCAGAGAGCACCTGCGCCGCCCTGGTGATCGGCGCGGTGGCCTTTACCCAGGATATCAACGCCCTGCTGTACCCCTTGATGATTACCGGAGTGGGGATACCGATTGCCATTTTTTCCACGATATTCGCCCGCGCCTATACGGAGCGGACGGTTGAAACCGCCCTCAAGCGCACCCTGATGGTCTCCACAGTCCTGATGGCCGTGGCGATGTACTTTGTCACGGTGGAACTCCTGCCGGAGACATTCTCGGTCAACGGAATGCAGTACGGCAACATGGGAGTCTATCTTTGTGTGCTGACCGGCCTGGTCGCCGGAATGCTCATCGGGGTAGTCACCGAGATTTACACTTCGCACCGCTACAAGCCGGTGCGCGAGGTGGCCCGGGCTTCAGAGACAGGCCCCGCCACCAACGTCATTTATGGCCTGGCGCTGGGATACCAGAGCAGCTTGCTGCCCATATTCTTCATTTCGGCCACTGTCTATGTGGGTTACGAGTTTGCCGGCATGTACGGCATTGCCGTGAGCTCCCTGGGAATGCTGGGCACGATTGCCATATCGCTCACCATAGACGCCTTCGGGCCGGTGGCCGACAATGCCGGCGGAATAGCGGAAATGGCCGGCATGGACAAAAAGGTCCGCAAGCGCACCGATGCCCTGGATGCGGCGGGCAACACCACTGCAGCCATCGGCAAGGGCTTCGCCATCGGTTCGGCGGCCCTTACGGCGCTGGCCCTGTTCAGCGCGTTTCTCGTGCGCTCCAATGTGGATACCCTCAACGTGCTCAAACCGGTGGTGATATCATTCCTGGTGTTCGGCGGCATGCTGCCATTTGTCTTTACCGCCATGACCATGAAGTCCGTGGGCAAGGCCGCCATGGACATGATCAAGGAAGTCCGCCGCCAGTTTCAGACCATTCCGGGGCTGCGGGTCAACTTCCGCTATACCGAGGAAAGCCTGGATGCCCTGCGCGAACTTGGGGTTACCCAGGAGAAGATCAAGCGGATGGTGCCTCTGACCAAGGAGGCCTTCTCCACCGAAGAGGAACTGCTGGAAAACGTTGTCAGGCTGCTGGGCAAGCTGCGCACCCCGATCAAGCAGGAGAAACTGGCCGAGCTTGTTAACCTGGGAGTCAAGGCGGGTCGTCCGGATTACCGCCGTTGCGTGGATATTTCCACCCAGGCCTCGCTGAGGGAAATGCTGGCTCCGGGAGCCCAGGTCATTCTCACGCCCATCGTGGTGGGCTTTCTGTTCGGCGCCGAGCCCCTGGCCGCTATGCTCATCGGCTCGCTGGTTTCCGGGGTGGTGCTGGCCACTTCCTCGGCCAACTCCGGCGGCGGATGGGATAACGCCAAGAAATACATTGAGGCCGGCGCCCTTGGCGGCAAGGGTTCTTCGGCCCATGCGGCGGCCGTGGTTGGAGACACGGTGGGCGATCCGTTCAAGGACACCTCCGGGCCTTCACTGAACATTCTGATCAAGCTTCAGGCGATCATCAGCCTGGTGTTTGCTCCGTTCTTTACCAACTACAGCCTGCACCTGCTGGGCTGAGGCGCGGGATATTCATCAGACCCGCCCCCTGAATTGCGGGGCGGGTTTTTTTTTGCTGCCGGGGCGAAAAAACGGGAGGTTGAGATTTTTTAATGCGCTCACCGTGTTTTTTCTGTTGCGCCCGGATTGTTAATGCATTATCTCATTGTACCTTGATGGCGTTGATGCAGTTTAAGACCGCCCAAGAAAAGCGGCCCCGGTGGAAGTGATAATACTTTTGCCGGATCAGCGACCATGGCCGGGGCAAGGCAAAGCCCGGCGGAATGGATAGCCTGTGGCCCAGGCGGTATTGCAAAATGACGGCGGCAAGAGTAAAAACAACCGGCCGGCAAATGTTTTTTCATTGACCTGGAGATTAAAAACGTGGCGCGAAAAGAGGGAAAAACCGCTGAAAAGGATAGTTCCTCCGCCGGAACCAAGGGCGGTTCCCAGAACAAGGAGTCCGGCGGAAATATTCCCGCGGCCAAGAAGGCCGATGCTTCCGCCAGGACTCCGGCGGGTGGGGCCATCAAGGGCGCGACCCTGAATGATATCCCCGAGATTCCCCACATCAAGCCGAAGATACTCAAGGAGATCATCGCCAAGCTGGAGGAAATGCAGGCGGAGAGTCTGAGGGTGGTAAACTCCCAGCGGGATCCTGAAAACAGGCCCTGGGAGGATACCGTTGATGTGGGAGATGATCTTGACCAGGCTTCCAATGAAAGGGACCGGGAGTTCAGCCTGATCATGCATCAAAGACACCTGCGCCGGCTGCAGCAGATAGAGGACGCCTACGACCGCATCAAGGACGGGTCATATGGCCTCTGTGAAGGCACCGATGAACCGATCAACCCCAAGCGTCTTTTGATCATGCCGCTGGCCCGTTACAGCCTGGAGTACCAGGAGCATCAGGAGAAGATCATGGGCCGCTCGGTGGCCGAGGAAGGCTATTCCCTCGATGATGGGGACTTCGGCGGAGAGGAGTGATATTTCCGGGCTGGTTTTGCCGCCAGCCCGACCCTTTGCCGGGTGTTCCTACTGGTCGTCTTCCACCGGGAATGGCCCCTCCATGTGCTGTTTGATGCGCTGCAAAAGGCGCGAGGCCGGGGCGCCGTCCACCGCCCGGTGATCGAAGCTGAGCACGAATGTGCACATGGGGACAATTTCCGCCCGTCCGTTTCTGGGCACCACCCGTTCCTCCACCCTGCCTACCGCCAGGATAAACACCTCTGGCGGATTGAGCACCGCAGTAAAGGCCCTGATGTCGAACTCCCCCAGGTTGGTGATGGTCAGGGAGCTTCCGTAGAGTTCCTCCCGGCTCAGGGACATCTTCAGCGCCTTTCTTATCATGGACTTGAAGCGCCGCTGGATTTCCATCAGGCCTTCGCCGGCCAGGTTTTTCAGGGATACGGTAATCAGGTTATCCCCCAGGGCCACGGCGATCCCCACATTCACATCCCGCAAGGGGGTCATCCGCCCCTCCATCCAGTGAATGTTGAAGCCCGGCAGATCCTGGAATGCCCTGACCACGGAGTGGGCGATGTAGACGTTGTAAGAAGGTGCCTCGCGGCCCTGCTCCTTCAGGGCCTTGCGATGCGACTCCACGGAAGTGAAATCAACATCGGCGAACAGATCGACCTTGGGGGCGTCCTGCCATGATTTGGTCATGCGCAAGGCGGTAATTCTCCTCAACTGCCCCATCAGCACCGAGCGGTGCTGTTTTTCCACGGTGGCCGGGTGCTCTGTGCGGGGAGAATCCTGGGGCGGAGCCTGAAGCTCCTTGTGCGGACGTTCCAGCAGTTCGGCCAGGTTTTCCGGCGCCGGAGCAATCTCTTCTTCCCATCCCACGAGATTGCAGTGAATTTCCGGCGGGGCCTCGTTACCATCCCCGATCCAGCCCACCGTCTCACCCTCCCGCAAAATGGCTCCGGGTTCGGCATAAACGGCCAGCAGCCTTCCCTTGTAGGGGGATGACACCTGGTGAATGGTCTTTTCCGTGGCGATCTCCAGCACGGGTTCTCCCTGCTCAATCTGTTCGCCCACGGTCTTGAGCCAGCCCAGAATGGTGCTTTCCGAAGTGGCGTATCCCAGGTTTGGTATCAAGATTCCCGGCACTTCCTTCTCCTTATGCTCCTGATGAACGCAGACCGGCATGGCCAACGCCGGCAATACTTCCCTGTGGCCCATTGGCAGGCCGCCGACCCGGTTTAGTGTCTGGCCGGGGAGGGAAACCACCGCTTGGTCCTTCGACAGGTTCAGCTTAGATTCCACCCCGGAAAAAGGCAAAAAAATTCCGGTCGGGAACCATAGATATCAAAAAGGACGAATATCTGTCCACCGGGCCGGTCATTTTCCGGTTGTCTTGACTTGGACTGTTTTTTTTGAAGAAATATGAGGCTCAGGAGCACAACGCCCCTAATCATCCCGGAGGAACATCCGCAAGCGGCATTGTTCCTTGCCGGGTGAGGAATGTCCGGGCGGGTGGAGTGCCGGCCGTTGGCTGGCCTGACCCAGTCCGGAGAAATTTTATAACCGGCTTTACCGAAAGCTATTCAGCCAGGTCAATATGGAGATCCAAGTCAACCCTATCGCACCGGAACAAAGGCGGCAGCCTCCCACGGATGAAACCAAGCTGGGTTTCGGGAAGCTGTACAGCGACCACATGTTCACCATGAAGTGGACGCTCGACAAGGGCTGGACGCAGGCGGAGATTGCCGGCTACAGGCCCCTTAGCATGGCCCCGGCCTCGCTGGTGCTCCATTATGGCCAGACGGTGTTCGAGGGGCTGAAGGCCTACCGCACGGAAAGCGGAAAAGTGAACCTGTTCCGCCCGCTGGAGAACTGCCGGAGGCTGAACCGCTCGGCGGCCCGGCTGGACCTGCCCCAGGTGGAAGAAGAGCTGTTCATGCAGGCCCTGGAGGCCCTGCTGAAACTGGACAGGGAGTGGATACCCCGCAGCTATGGCACTTCGCTGTACATCCGCCCCGCCATGGTGGCCACCGAGCCCTACATCGGGCTAAAGTCCGCGGCGGAAGTGCTTTTGTTTATCATCACCGGGCCGGTGGGGGCTTATTATCCCGAGGGCTTCAACCCGGTGCGGATAACCGTCTGCGAGGAGTTCACCCGCGCCGCTCCCGGCGGTCTGGGATCGGCCAAGACCGCCGCCAACTACGCGGCCAGCCTGCTGGCGGAAAAACAGGCCATCAAGAAGGGTTATACGCAGGTGCTTTGGCTGGACGCCACCCACCGCAAGTTTGTGGAGGAGGTGGGCGCCATGAATATCTTCTTCAAGATTGACGGCCGGGTGGTTACCCCATCGCTGGAAAGCTCCACCATATTGTCGGGCATTACCAGGGACTCGGTGATAAAGCTGCTGAAAAACTGGGGAGCCAATGTCTCGGAGGAGAAGATCAGCATCAACGATGTGCTGGACGCCCAGCGCAATGGCCGGCTCCAGGAGATCTTCGGTTCGGGTACCGCCGCGGTCATCTCGCCGGTGGGAGTGCTGGAATACCAGGGACAGGAATACACCATCGCCGATGGCAAGACAGGCGAACTGGCCAAGAGCCTGTTCGAGGAACTGATGGGGATTCAGTACGGAGCCCGTCCCGACCCCTTCGGCTGGGTAAAGACCCTGGATTAAAAGAACGAGTATATGCCCAGGGTGGTCATGCCTCCCCCGAACTCGAAGGTTTCGGTGAAGCCTACGTCGGGGGAATCCTGAACCTTGGTTTTGCCGTTGAGCATGGAGTACTTCAGGCGGACCCCCGCATTGTCGAAGACCCAGTCCACTCCCAGGTCTACCAGGTTCACCGGAACCTTTACCGAACTGCTGAGAGTGTCAAGGGTGCTGCCGGTGCCTGTGTATTCATGGGTGACCGTGATGGTTCCGGTGCGGAGTCCCATGAGCAGCTTGAAGCCGCTGCCGCTGGCTCCGTTGAAATAGATGTTTGTGCCATAGAGCATGGTGCGGGCCGATTCATCCACGTTGACGGTGACTGCCGCGCCGTCGATAATTTCATAGTTCCGCTCCAGCGGGGTCAGTCCGTAGTCGATTTCGATGCTGATTCTGTCGAAGAAGATCCACTCGAATGAAACCTCGTTGCCCTGCATCCCGTCAGCATTGTCATAGGTGTTGGTGCCGTCATCCAGGGTGTACTGGTAGCCCGACAGCATGTTGCGGGCCATGCCGATCTTGATGTTGGGCATGCTGGTGCGGCGGGTTACCTGGGCTTCGGCGCTGGTGGAAAGCAGTGTCATGCCCAGCATAAGCAGCGCTGCGAAAAGTCCGGTCATCCGGGTGAATATCCGTTGCTGTGTTGTTTTTTCACGCAAAGTACGATGGCCGGTATTAAATTGTGTTGTTTTTTCCATGCCTGAATTCTCGCGTCGGTTCTTGAAATGTTTGATGCCAGGGTCAATCCGGCAGGCTGTCTGCCCCGTCAGGGCCCGCCAGATGTGCCATTCCGCCGGTATTCGCATTGACGGATGCGGTCCAAATAGCTCTGGCGTTCGTGCCATAATACATGTTTTATAATCAAAATTGATGCCATCCAGGGATAAAAGTTCACACCGCAGCATTTTACATATAGGTTAATTAACGTCCGGCGGTGAGTTTTTGCCGTATCGAGTGAAAACCGGTTTTGGCCGGGTACAATTGAAAAGGCCGCCCCACAGGCGGCGACTGGCAGGTTAAGGCAGCATGTTGGCGCAAAGAAAAACCATGCTGGACGTGTTCCAGTGCCATGAGCATTATCTGGGAATATTCCGGGATACCTTCACCAGGGTGTCGGATCTTTCCGGGGTGACCCTTGTGCCCGTGGAGGGGTCTACCGTGGTATGGAACTTTGTCAATGCTGCCGGTGGCATGCGGGGGCGGATGATAGACGTGGAAGGCGCCCTGCATAACCAGCCCATCGCCTTGAACAGCCAGGTCCGGGCCTATATGATCACCAGACAGGATTTTACGCTGGCCCTGCTGTTGTCCGGGTCGCCCTGGCGGCTGAATCTCAATGATGTGCGCTACAAGGTGGTTGCGCCGGGAAAAAAGCCCATGTTTCCGCCCCAGTGGCCCGAGGGGGCCATCACGCAGGTGATCCGCCACCGGCTGCGCAACATACTGGTGCTGGACGAGGTGTTCTGGCTGCAAAAGATCGGACTCAGGGCGGGAAACTAGGCCCGTCCAGCCCGCCGGTGGCAGCCGGGCCGGGCGCCACTATTCAGGTTTTATCCTGCCATGTTCAGATTCCGGGTTGAACCCGGTTTGCCGCTCCGGGCGGGAAGACCCGGGGCAACAAGGAGTCGAGGAGAATAAATGGAACTTTGCGAGACCCCCATTCACATTCTGCATTCCCGGCGGCTGGCTGGAGAGATAAGCACCGAGGAGATAGCACGTTCGGTGCTGGACCGAATCTCCCGGGTGGAGGAACGAATCGGGGCCTATATCACCCTGACCACGGAAAACGTGATTCAGTCCGCCAGGGCCGCCGATGAAAAGCTTTCTGCCGGGCAGAAGCCCGGCCCCATTGAGGGCATGCCCCTGGCCCTGAAGGATATTTTCAATACCAAGGGCGTCAAGACCACCTGTGGATCCAGAATCCTGGATGGCTTCGTCCCGCCCTTTGACGCCACGGTGGTGGAAAGGCTCAAGGCCCATGGTCTGAACCTGGTGGGCAAGGCCAACATGGATGAGTTCGCCATGGGCTCATCCACGGAAAACTCGGGCTACGGCCCCACC
>JAOUPZ010000307.1 GCA_029879595.1 Deltaproteobacteria bacterium
CTTTGATGCTTGGTTATTCCGAAGCCAGCACCTTCACCACTGCCTTCCGCAAGTGGCATGGCATTACCCCTTCCAATTTCCGCAAAAAGCACCAGAAGCAGCCCCCCGCATAATTGGCGTCCCGTTTATTAACCTGGCGCAATTTCTAAATTTTCTGACGCCTAATCTCAAGAATATGGCTGTTTTTACTGGTATAATTTCAATGTTTTAAGCCACATGATCTTCCTTGAAAAGCTCTTCGGGAGAGCAAAGGCTTTCCATAGCAACAACAAGTGAACAAGTCTTTGGTCTGAAAGGGATGGGCCCTGAAAGGCCAAAGGAACCGGAGGAGATAAATGTTTTATTTGCTGAATTTTCGCATAGCAGTCGTGATGCTTATCACGGCCATGCTTCTCGGGCTTTCAGCCTGTGGTGGAGAAGCGGGAAAAAGAACTACAACGCAGATTGGCGGTCAGCCGGACACCAGCTTTGGCGTTGATGGCATGGTGCTGCTTGATTCCTATGCCGGAGCCACGGTCGAAGCCTACATAAATTCGATAGCCGAGGATGACCAGGGGCGGATAGTCCTGGGCGGTCAGGCCCAAACGGGCGGCCTGGGCAAGGAAGCCGTCGTGGGCCGGCTACTGGAAGACGGCAGCATTGACACCAGTTTCAACTCCACGGGCTACCATATCCGCAACGGCGATGCGGGTAATGCCGGTGGAAACGACCAGGTTTTCGCAGTCAGCCTTGACTCCGCAGGCAATATCCTGGCAACGGGCTATGGCTACGGATCATGGCATAGCACCCTGACCTGGAGATTCACCTCGGAAGGATTGCTGGACACTACCTTTAACATCGGTTCCGGCGTTATCATGACAAGCTTAAGCGCCACTGATGATTTCGGGATAGCCATATTGCAGCAGGCAGACGGAAAAGTGCTGGTAGGCGGATCGAAAGTAGGCACCGATGAGAACTCGTACATCATGCGTTTAGCCGCCGATGGAACAATCGAAAACCCCATGGTCTTCAACGGCGCATCTTATTTCTGGAGCATGCCCACCCCCCTGTCCGGAAGGGACGAGATCACATCGCTGGCCGTAGATGATGCGGGAAGGATCTACGGGTCGGGATTCAGCCTCGGCGATGCCAGCCTTCTCCTGGTGCGCCTGAACCAGGATGGGACAATCGATACGACCTTTGCCACCAACGGTATCCTGCTCACCAAAAGCGGAGCGGCCACGGCGGCAGCCTATAAAATGACGCTGGACAAGCAGGGCCGGATTCTTCTGGCTGGGAGAATAGGAGATCCCGGCATGGAGGATATGGCCGTGTGGAGGTTTCTCAGCGACGGCAGCCCGGATACCAGCTTCGGCGCCGGCGCCGGCTATGTCAGCTTCGACTTAAACAACAACACATCCTGGCAGCAGGCCGTGACAATAGCCCTGGACGCACAGGGACGCATTTTGGTTGGTGGTAATATTCATGACACCGTGAAGACCGACATTGCCCTGTTACGCCTCAATGCTGACGGCACCCTGGACAACACCTTCAACAACACGGGCTATGTCTGGATAGACACCACCCCGGAAGGCGAGGCCGGCAACAACGACAATCTGAAGAGCATGTTCATTGATGCTCGGGGACGGATTGTTCTGGGTGGGCAGAGCGACCTGGGAACCCTTGCTCAGGACATGATCCTGTGGAGGTTCCTTCCCTGATCGGTTTGCCTGTAAATCCATGCTCAGGGATACATTCCCTGAGCAGCCCCGCCTAAACTTGCCCGAAAGATATTCTGCGAAAAACACCCCGCACCACGGGCTGAAGGCCATGCCTGTCTTAGCCATTTAGTGGCTCCTCATTTCCCTGACGTCCTGTCTGTGTAAGATTGTGAGGAGGAAAAACGCCTCTTGCCGGTTTTTCGGCCAGCAGGCGGCCCATGGCTGACCATGGCTGGCAATTGCATCCTGCCAGAAAACCTGTGTACGGGAGCTTTGAATATGAGCATCGACCGGTACATCCATCCACTCCGCTTTTACTTTTTGTCCACCGCCATTCCCTGGGCCTGCTGGTTTGCCGCAGCATATATCAGCCACCAGGAAACCCGCGGAACGTACACGCTTCTGCTGACAAGCCTGCTGGGAGTGGTCGGCCTTGCCGGGCCGATGGTGGTGGCTTTTTGGATGATGGCCGCTGACCCCGTGCTGCGCGTTGACCTGACGACAAGGCTCTTCCGGTTCCAGCCGATGCGGCCCGTATACCTTTTGATCACCTGCCTGCTCATGCTGGGCAGCATCCTGCTGGCGCAGGCGATATCCCTGCTGTTCGGGCACAGTGTGGATCAGTTCCGGTTCGCCGGGGGGTTCAGCTTTTCAGCCGGTCTTTTGCCGGCGTGGGTCCCCCTCATTCTGGCTCCCGTGCTGGAGGAACTGGCCTGGCACTCCTATGGCACCGATTGCCTGCGCAGGCGCATGAGCCTGTTTGCGACCTCAATGCTGTTCGGGGTGTTCTGGGTGCTGTGGCATGTGCCGCTGTCGTTCATCCGGGATTACTACCACAGCAATGTGGTTGAGACAGGCTGGCTGTATGGGCTGAACTTTGCCGTGAGCCTGTTCCCGTATGTCCTGCTGATGAACTGGCTGTATTACAAGACGAACCGCAACCTGTACGTCACCATCGTCTTCCATATTTCGGCCGGACTCTTCAACGAGATGTTCATGACGCACCCGGACAGCAAGGTAATCCAGACCGTGCTGCTTACCCTGCTGACCATCTGGCTCGTGATGAAGGAACGCCGGTTTTTTTTCCAGCGCGCCTATACCGCGGCCGACTAGCAGCCGGTTCTCATTGCTTTGAGGCGGGGGGTCAGCCCACCCGCTTCATGCCAGATGGACTTTTATGATCCGGTTCATATATATTTTTTACCTGTATTTTTAATTCCAAATGCACAGGGCAGGAACCATTGAGCCCCGTTTAGCCAGGGAATCAGATGAGCAAATCATATGTCCATGGATATGACCAAAAGGAAAGCATCCGACTCCAGGATCAGGCCTCAACACTGGTAGCCCTGTTGCACTCGGACACCCACTACCCGCCGGATAGCAAAGTGCTTGAGGCCGGCTGCGGCGTGGGGGCGCAGACCATAACCCTGGCCAAGAACAGCCCCCTGGCAAAAATCACCTCCATTGATATTTCCCCCGCATCCCTGGCAGAAGCCCGCGATAAAATTGAATCGGCCGGCTATTCCAATGTCAGTTTTCAGCAGGGGGATATTTTTGATTTAGCCTTTCCCGAAGAATTCTTCGACCATATTTTTATCTGCTTTGTGCTGGAGCATCTGGCTGAACCAGTACAGGCCCTGAAGGCTTTGATGAAGCACTTGAAGTCAGGCGGCACGATTACCGTTATTGAGGGAGACCATGGCTCCACATTTTTTTATCCGCCAAGTGAGAAGGCCCAGCAGGCCATAAACTGTCAGGTGGAATTGCAGAAAAACGCCGGGGGTAATGCCAATATCGGACGGTCGCTTTATCCTTTGTTGAATGAAGCCGGGTATCAGGAGATCATGGTTTCCCCCAGAATGGTTTATGTGGACTCCAGCAAACCGAATTTTGTGGAAGGTTTTACCAAAAACACCTTTACGGCAATGATCGAAGGGGTGCGTGAAAAAGCCCTGGCGGAAGGTATCATTGATGCCGCTTCCTTTGATGACGGCGTCAGTGATTTGTATCGTACGGCACAGGAAGACGGCGTGTTTTGTTATACCTTCTTCAAGGCCTTTGCAGAAAAGGCCTGACCACGAACCCACCTTCGGTCCGGGGCCATCTGTATTACCCTCGCCCCCCTACCCCCTCTCCACTGTGCTGATGGTTCGCGCTGATGGTTCGCGCTGATGGTTAGCATCGGCAAGCTATGCTCACGGCGGCAGAGGGGGAGCAGCTAGTGCCGGTTTGTTATCCCCTCTGCC
>JAOUPZ010000308.1 GCA_029879595.1 Deltaproteobacteria bacterium
GACGAAGCATGGCAACCCCTGCTTCCTCCGGGGATCTATGGCCAAGACGGCTGATGCCTGGGCATATTTGCAGACGAACAGCAGGGTAATCAGCGGGGGAAGACCAGGATATTTCACCGGAAACACTTGCACGAAAAAAAAACATCCGGACGGTTTTTTCAACCATATCCGGATGTTGAACCTATGCACCGGCGGTAGCATGAGCCCCGCCAGAGGGGAGAAAGACCTCAGGGGCCGGCCACCAGAATGTTGTAGCTCCCGGCCACGCTTTCGTATTCATCCACTTCAACCGTATAGGTAACTCCCAGGCTCAGAGCCGAGGTCTGGCAGCTCTCTTTGACTGCAAGCAAGGAGTTGTCACATATCTGCATGGTTTGCACCAGATACCAGCTCAGATCGGACTCCGTCACCGAAAGAGTGATGGTATGCACACCATCGGCTTCCGCCGTGAAGGTGTAGGTATTTCGGCTCAATGGTGCGATGGAATCGCCGCACTTGGTGCCCACGGTCAGCACCGCTCCGCCACAGGTGGCGGCCAGGGTTTCCTGGGTTGCGCCAGTTTTCTTGTCCGCATCGTCTGCGCAACCTGCCAGAAACACAGTTGCCAGCAACCCCACCAGAATGATCAGTTTCTTGACTGTCATGGCTTTCTCCTCGTTGTTATCCGACTCTGTCATCGCCGGTATTTATCGTCACCGCGCAGATTTTCACTCCGGCGGCACTCTGACTTTCATGGCATCCCCGCTTTCCAGCCTTCCTGCTTTTCCAATGGCTGCAGTATCTAGTCATTGAAAAAGCATAATATAAAATATATTTTCATTACATTGTTTTCAGGTTAATACCACAGGTCACCTCCTAAACCCATGTACTGAAAAACCGACGTCCCAAATCAATGAAGGCAGACTTATTATGGCCCGGCCGGGAAAAGATGTCAAGAATATATTATTTTTGTTTTAGAGCGGGCGAAATAAACGGACTGAGCAGCCTCACCAGCCCCGGAAATCCGGGGGTTTTTTCAGGGAGCGGTATGCTGGGGCGGACGATTTTCAGGCGATCTGTTTCAAGGCAGTGGAATCATCTCCACCTTGATGTCGTAGGTCCCTGAAGCCAGGGCATCCCATTTTTCCACCATGATGTAATAATCCACGATTTCTTCCGCGGTTGTAGGATCAAGGGATGAATACCGGCAGGATTCATCGCCCACTGCAAAAACGGTATCGCAATGACCCAGGTAGGCGAACAGGAAAGGGTCCTCGAACAGGGCCCAGGAAAGATCGTTGGAAGTATTGGTGAGACTGATGGTGTAGGTTCCCGGGGTGGTGCTGGTGACAAACCGGAAGAAATTATCCATGCCGTCCTGGTATGTCATGGATTTCAGCACTCCGAGCTGCAGAATTTCGGGTACGGTCACAATCAGGCCCTCGGGCGTGCCTCCGGTTTCCACCAGCACGGTGTATTCCTTGGTTTCGGTTTCAAAATTGCTGATCCACAGGTAGTAGGTCCTGCCCGCCTTCAAAACGGGAGTACCGCAGGCAGCAGTGGTAGCCCCGTACATGGGGGCACACTCAATCCCGTCATAGGCGTAGGCCATTGTGGAGGTGAGAAAATCCCTGCTGGTAAACAAGTGCCAGGTCAGGGACCCGGTAACCGGCGAGACGGTTATCTGGTGTGAGTCGGCGGCGCTGCCCGTGGTGAAACTGAAAAAGTCCGAGGGCGGGTTGGAAACTCCGTCCCAGGCGGGAAGGGAATCGCTGTGGTTGGCACCTATGGTGAGCACGGTGGATTGCCGGCCCGAGGTCTTTCCGCCGCCATCCCCCCCTCCACAGCCGGCCAGTACCGGCAGGATGGCCAGCAAGGCCGTCAGCAGCAGCAGGGCCCGCGCCGGGCTGGACCCGCCTCCCGGTGCGCATTGAATCGTGGAGTTCCGGCTGAACACCCCCCTTGATAAATCCCTGATCGCAGAAAATCCGGTCGTCATGCTTTCCTCGCAAGTTATGAAAACGCCCTGGTTGCTTATAAAGATATGGGGACCCCAGACACGATACGCATTTTAAGGTCAGCCCAATGATAATACCTGCCACCCCGTGAAGGCAAGGTGCCTTCATTGATACCTGATGACCCGGCACAGGAAACAGGCACAGGAAACAGGCACAGGATTTTGGCACTGAGATCCTCAGCGAGCCGCGGCCGGGGAGCGTCCGGATTCCTGGAGCCAGCGGGCGGGGAACACCCGGTTGGTTAGCAGCAGGTTATTGGTCGTCTGCAGATATGACTGGAATTCGGCCACCGGGTCTGACCCGGCCACCACGACGGCGCTCCCGCCTGGGCCGCCCCCTGCCAGCAGATTGTGCTTCAGGGCCGGGTCCTGGCGCCAGTTGAAAAGCCCCAGGGGCTTCTTCAGGTCATGGGTCAGCAGCATTTCACCGGTGAGCCAGCCTGCCTGCCCGCCCCAGGAAAGCATGGCCCGGAACTCCCGGGGAGCTATGCCGGCCCCCGAACCCGGCCCCGCCAGCAGGGGCCGCCCCAGGAAATTATGGGGGGCGCTCAGTCCCAGCAGATCAAGCACGGTCGGGGCGATATCCAGATGGCTGCCCGGAGCATCGCTCCTGCTCCCCGGCTCCAGGCCCTCCAGCCCGGGCGCGATTATCAGCAGAGGTACCCGCATGCGCTCCAGCGGGGAATACTCCCGCTCGCCCTTGTTGTGATCGGCGGTCACCACAAAGATGGTGTTCCGCCAGGAGTCAGACTGGCGGGCCCGCTCGAAGAACCTCCCCAGGGCCTGGTCCGTGTAGGCATAGCTGTTGAGCATGTCGGCCTGGGGAATCTCCGGGCCGAACTTCCGGGGAGTCCCCTCCGGCAGGGCATAGGGGGTATGGGAACTGAGGGAGAAGAAAAAGGCGAACACCGGCCCGGGGGTCTGCTCCAGTTCCCTGTTCAGCCGCTCCAGGGCGTGATGGTCGAAGATGCCCCAGGCCCCATCGCTCTTGGATGGATAGTCCTCGAAGTCCTCCTGGGCGATATAGCGCTGGAAGCCGTGGAGGCTGGCAAAGTGATCGAACCACATGGAACCGCGGAACGCCCCGTGGAGAAACAGCATCTGGTAGCCCCTGGAGCGCAGGATGCGGGGCAGGCTCTGCAGATTGTTCTGAGCCAGCGGAGAACCGATAAGCTGGGAGTGCGGCAGGGCCGGATAGCCGGTGAGAATGGCGGCGATGCCCTCGATGGAACGTGTGCCGGCTGCGAAAAATTCCGTGAACAGCACGCCCTCCCCGGCCAGCCGGTCCAGGTTGGGGGTAAGCCCCGGGGGACCCCCCAGCGCGCCCACCAGCTGGGTGGAAAAACTCTCCAGCACTATCACCACCAGATTGGGGGGACGCACCGGCGCGGCGGATGGCTCCTGCTGTGTGTCTGGCTGCCGGTGGACCGGCTGCTGTGTGTCTGGCTGCTGTGTGTCTGGCTGCCGGTGGACCGGCTGCTGTGTGTCTGGCTGCCGGTGGACCGGCTGCTGTGTGTCTGGCTGCCGGTGGACCGGCTGCTGTGCCAGCGGATAACCCGGATCATCGGGCGGCCCCTGGAGCCCCAGCAGACGGCGGACGCGCCCCTGGGCCTGGGCGTCCGGGTAGTACTCCAGCAGGGAATGGCGGCGGGCCGCAGCGGCGTGGGCGGTGGTGAAGGCCGCGTTCAGAGTCAGGTGGCCCAGGGCCATGTCCGGGCCGCGGAAGGCCATGTCCACGCTGAGGGGCTTGGACTGCCAGCCGCCCCGCCCGATGAGGACCACGGCCAGCGCCAGCGCCAGCGCCTGCAGGCCCTGGGCCCACCAGGTAGCAGGCCGCCGGGCCTGACGGGCCAGACGCAGGGCCGGCCTGGTGGTATACGCCACCAGGCCGGTGAATAGCAGCGCCGCCACCGCCACCGGCAGGGTGTAACCGCGCAG
>JAOUPZ010000043.1 GCA_029879595.1 Deltaproteobacteria bacterium
GAGGCGGCCAATCTGGCCCGGTTCCTGGACCAGGCCCGGCGCAAGGGCTTCTGGGTTGCCGGTTCGGTGGTGGAGCAGGGAACGCCCCTGGACGATTTTGAGCACGACCAGCCCCTGGTGCTGGTGCTGGGCAACGAGGGCCGGGGCCTGCGCCCCCTTGTGCGCAGCCAGTGCGACTACCTGATCAGCATACCCCTTGGCGGCGGGGGCAGCCTGAATGTGGCCACGGCGGCGGCCATCATGCTCTACCGGCTCAGCCGGCCCCGCAAGCCCTGAACCCGCATATTCTCAAACTGAAACCCCCGCATTGATGGCATGTGAGTCTCCGGCGGCCCCTCACCCCGCCCCGTGTTTTTTTAACTACGCACACGGGGCACCCCTCTCCCATAAATGGGCGAGGGGAAACGCCAAAAGCATCGCAGGCTCCTTCTCCCGCTTGTGGGAGAAGGCGGGGGATGAGGGTAGCTTAACGAAAGTGCCATATTCGAGCAGTCTTATATTATCAAAGACATAAACCATGCCATGGATTGTTAGTCA
Organism: Deltaproteobacteria bacterium; assembly: GCA_029879595.1. Lineage (GTDB taxonomy): Bacteria > SAR324 > SAR324 > SAR324 > JACQKK01 > JAOUPZ01. The sequence continues at coordinate 538 of JAOUPZ010000043.1, forward strand.
GGTGCCGGAGACCAGGGCTCCCACCGGGGGTAAAAGGGGGCGGGGCTCCCTTGTTGTTCTTTTTAAAAAGATCTCGAAATATCAAAACCTCCCATAATCCATGAACTCATCAGCCCCCGGCACTGATTTCAGCACTCACCACGGCAAATGATTATGGATTACCGGCCCGGACCTTGCGGATGCCTCGGGTTCATGATGGTATTTCAAGGCAGGGACCCCTATCGGGAAATCGCCACCAGACACCATATGGCCAGAGAAGGAGGAATACCCCCATGGCAAAACCCAACGCCGTATACGCCCAGTCCGGCGGAGTGACATCGGTAATCAACGCCTCGGCCTATGGCTGCATCAAGGCGGCCATGGCGGCCGATTTCATCGGGGATGTTCTGGCCGGCCTGGATGGCATCAACGGAGTGCTGGAGGAAAACCTTATCGATCTTTCCCGGGAAAACCCGGCAGACCTGGAGGCCCTGCGCCACACCCCCGCCGGCGCGTTCGGCTCCTGCCGCAAGAAACTCAAGGACATGGAGAAGGACCGGGCCCAGTTCGAGCGGATACTTCAGGTGTGCGAGGCCCATAACATCGGCTATTTTTTCTACGATGGCGGCAACGACTCCATGGACACCGTGGACAAGCTCTCCCGCTTTGCCCGGCAGGAGGGCTCCCCCTTACAGGTAGTGGGCATCCCCAAGACCATCGATAACGATCTGCCCATCACGGACAACAGCCTGGGGTTCGCCTCGGCCGCCAAGTACAACACCGTCTCCATGATGGAAGGCTCCCTGGATGTTTCCTCCATGTTCAGGGATTCCACCAAGGTATTCATTCTGGAGACCATGGGGCGGCACGCCGGCTGGCTGGCCGCGTCCACCGGTCTGGGCCGGCGGACCGACCAGGACGGTCCGCACCTGATCCTCCTGCCCGAGGTGGCCTTTGAAAAGCAGAATTTCCTGGCCCGGGTGGAGGAAACAGTGGGGCAGCTGGGCTATTGCGCCATTACGGTTTCCGAGGGCACCATGGACACCCGGGGGAAGTTCCTCACCGAAAGCGAGACCACCGACTCCTTCGGCCACGCCCAGCTGGGCGGCGCGGGGCAGTATATCTCCGAGCTTATCAAGAAGGATCTGGGGCTGAAGACCCATTCCGCCGTGCTGGACTATTGCCAGCGTTCCGGGCGGCACGTCTCCTCGGCGGTGGACGTGGAACAGGCCATGGCCTGCGGTGCCCGGGCGGTTGCCCTGGCGGCCGAGGGACACAGCGGGGTCATGGTTACAATCGTGCGCGAAAGCTCGTCGCCCTACCGCTGGAGCCTGGGGTTTACAGACGCCGGGAACATCGCCAACAAGGAAAAGAAAATGCCGCGGGAATTCATCAGCGGGGATGGCTTCCACATTACCGATAAATTCCGGGAGTACTGCCTGCCCCTGATCCAGGGCGAGGACTATCCGCCATATGAAAACGGACTGCCCGCCTACCGGAGGCTGAAGAAGAACCTCAGGCCGGTCAAACTGCCCCCCCTGGGTGCCGGCTCGGGTGCCGGGAAGCAGTCATAGGAGCCGAAATAAATTGAACACGAACGAAACAAGCGGAAGCCCGGTGCAGCGCCGGCAGATAACCGTGCTGTCGGCGGGCACCTGGGGAATCACCCTGGCCAAGCTGCTTTTCGACAAGGGGTACGGGGTCCGGGTGTGGGAATACTCCCCCCAGGTGGTGGAAACCCTCATGAACACCCGCAGCCATCCCAAGCTGCCCCGCTTTGAGCTCCCCCCGGGACTGGAGGTGACCGGCAGCATCGAGGAGGCCCTGCGGGACACCCCCGCCGGCGGGCCGGAAAACGGCGGCGCCATCATCTGCGTGGTTCCGGCGGCGCACCTCAGGGATACGGCCCGCATGGTGGTCCAGGCCGGATACACCGGACGGCTCTTCGTGATCTGCTCCAAGGGCATCGAGAACGGGAGCCTGAAGCTGATGACGGACGTGGCCGCCGAGGAACTGGGCCCGGAAAGCCGGGGCCAGCTGGCCGTGCTGTCCGGCCCCAGCCACGCCGAGGAGGTGAGCCTGAACATGCCCACGGCCATCACCGCCGCCTCGGACGACCCCCGCACCGCCCAGGTGGTGCAGGAAATGTTCATGACCCCCTTCTTCCGGGTGTACAGCAACACCGACATCATCGGGGTGGAACTGGGCGGAGCACTGAAAAACGTGATTGCCATCGCCTGCGGAATATCCGACGGGCTGGGTCACGGCGACAACGCCAAGGCCGCCCTGATCACCCGCGGCCTGACCGAGATCATCCGGCTGGGTACGGTGATGGGAGCCAAGGCGGAAACATTCAACGGGCTGACCGGAATGGGCGACCTGGTGGTGACCTGCATGAGCCAGCACAGCCGCAACTGGCGCTTCGGCTCCCTGGTGGGCCAGGGGCTTTCGCCCCAGCAGGCCCTGGAAAAGGTTGGCATGGTGGTGGAGGGCCAGTACACCGTGCAGGCCGCCGTGGCGCTGTCCCGCCGCGAGCAGGTCGAACTGCCCATCAGCGAGGCCGTTTTTGCCGTGCTGTTCAAGGGAATGTCTCCCCGGGACGCCGTGGCGTCCCTTATGCGACGCGAGGCAAAGCAGGAAATTTCAGACTGAGCGAAATAAAATGGGGACTCGTATTTCCCGCCGGGAAGCCATCGCAAACCTTTTCAAGGGTGCCGCCAGGCTGTTTTTCAAGGTCGGGGCGGCGGGCGCAGTTTTGTCCGGCGGGCCATTCGTGCATACCTCGCACTCGGCGGGCCGGCTGGTGATCACCACCTGGGAGCACTGGTCCCCCGCGGCCAATTCCCTGCTGCAAAGGCTGGCCCGGGCCTGGGGCCGCAGGAACGGGGTGGATGTCAACATCCACCTGGTGTCGTCCCTGGGCAGCCGCGAGATTCAGGCCATCAGCGCCCAGCAAAGGGCAGGCATCGGGTTCGATATCATCTCCCTGCCCACCTGGGAGACCGCCCTGTATGAACACTCCCTGGAGTCTCTGGACAACGAGGCGGCGTTCCTGGCGGGAAAGTACGGGGAGTTCAGCCCCGACGTGGAATACTGCTTCCGCATAAACAAGGTCTGGAGAGCCCTGCCCGCCCCCACCGGAGGAAACCAGGGCTTTCCCATGGTGTCACGTCTCGACTACTTCAGGGAGTTCGCCGGAATAGACCTGCAGCAGGTGTTTCCCCCGGAAAAGACCCGGGACCGCAAGCTGGTGGCGGAATGGAACCACGAGAACCTGCTCCGGTACGCCGGGCGGCTGCACAAGGCCGGGCATTCCATCGCCAACCCCATCGCCGCCACCTCCGACTCCCAGAACTGGCTGGCCCCGCTGTTCATGGCCTTCGGCTCCCAGCCGGTGGGCCCCAGGGGCGATATCATGATCGACTCGGCGGGAACCCGCCAGGTGCTGGAATACATGAAGCACCTGTCCGCATTCATGCCCGGCCAGATATTCGGCTGGGACAATGCCGACAACAACCGCTGGCTGCTGTCGGGAACCGGCTCGGCCATTATCAACTCCCCCAATGCCTGGAGCCTGGCCCGCCGGAACAAGTCCGCAGTGGCCGCCCAGCTTTGGCACCACGATATGATTCGCGGGCCCCAGGGAAGATTCCGGGCCACGCGCCCCCGGGGCTGGGGCATCTGGAAGTTTTCCCGCAGCAAACAGGCCAGCCGGGACCTCCTGCTGCACCTGCTGAAGCACGAACAGCAGGATCAGCTCCAGGCAGCCTCGGAGGGAATTGACCTGCCCTCGCAGCCTTTTTTCGCGGCGCGGGAAGCCTGGGCAGACATATCGCCCCCCCGGGGAAGCCTGTACAACTATCCCCTGAGAGGCGACGAGGTGTTCATGGTACCCGGCGCGCCCGCGCCGCCGGCCATCGCCGCCCGCATCGCCTCGCGCTCGGTGATACCCAACATGGTGGCCAAGGTGGTCAGGGGGGGACGCAGCACTGCGGAAGCCATCGCCTGGGCCTCCGGAGAGCTGGAGAAGATACTGCTGGAAAGCGAGCGCTGAAACGCCCCCGGCAGAAGATGCCGGCAGAAGGTGGCGACCGGAGATGCCAGCCGGCCGCTGGCGCCGCAAGTGCCGCTGGCGCCCCGGGGGACTATCGGGGGCTCCCGGGAGACTCAGTTGTACTTGTCCTTGTCGGGATTGGGATTGAAGTTCTTGAGGATGCGCATGTACTCGTCCTCGTCCCCCTCGCCCGAGGACTCGCCGGATGCCGACTCGGCACCTTCCTCCCCTTCCTCCTCGCCGGAAATCTTGAAGTCCTCCGGATCTATCTTGGAATGCTCCAGCACATGATTGGCCACGAATATGGGCGAGGTGAGCCGCAGGGCCAGCGCGATGGCATCGCTGGGACGTGAATCCAGCAGATACAGCTCATCCTTTAGCAGCAGGTGGATCCGGGCGAAATAGGTATTGTCCACCAGGTCCACCACCTCCACCCTTTCCACCACCCCGTTGAGGGTTTCGATGGTATTGCTGAACAGGTCGTGGGTCAGGGGGCGGGGGGCCTCAATGCCTTCCATCTTCATGGCAATGGAATGGGCCTCGAATATTCCAATCCAGATGGGCAGCAGCACCCCGGTGGCCTCGTCCTGCAAAATCACAATGGGCGAGTTGGAGTTGGGGTCCAGAACCAGCCGGTGCACCTTCATTTGTGTGAATTCTTTTTCAGTCACGTCATTACTCCGTCTCCCACCAGAGAGAATTTGCGTGCCCCCGTGATTATTGTGGGCAGCAGATCACCCGGTCGGGGATAGTCTTCCCTGCCGGATTCTTTCTCCGGGCCCGATGCGGTCCCGAGCCGCCCCCTGTCCATTTGCACCTTCACGGTTCTGTTGCCCCTGGTGCGGCCGCTCAGGGCCCCGCCCCCCCGGGGATGCGGGCCTTCCACCAGCACTTCCACCTGCCGGCCGATCTGCTCGGTGTTCCGCTCCAGGGCAATCTGCTCGTAGAGCTCAAACAGGCGGGCCAGTCTTTCGGCACGTTCCTGTTCCGGCACCTGGCCGGGGTACTCCGCCGCGGGAGTGTTGGTGCGGGGCGAATACTTGAACGCATATACCTGATCGAACCGCACCGCGCGCATAACTTCAAGGGTCGCCTGGAAATCCTCCTCGGTTTCACCGGGAAAACCCACGATGATATCGGTGGAAAAGGACATTTCCGGCACCAGGGCCCTCATTCGGTCCACCTTGTCCAGATATTCCCCCCTGGTATGGCGGCGTTTCATGGCCTTGAGTATCCTGTCAGAGCCGGCCTGGAAAGGCAGATGCACATGCTCGCAGAGCCGGGACAGCCTTTGATGGGCCCGCGCCAGTTCATCCGTGAAATCCTTGGGGTGGGGGGAAGTATACCGTATCCGGTGCAGGCCATCCAGTTCATTGAGCCGTTCCAGCAGCCCCACGAAGTCCATCCCGCCGGCCCGGTAGGAGTTCACGTTCTGTCCCAGCAGGGTGATTTCCCTGGTTCCCGCCCGGGCCATTTGTCGCGCCTCCTGGATAATGTTCTCAGGCTCCCGGCTAACTTCACGCCCTCTCGTATAAGGAACAACGCAGAAAGTACAGAAATTGTTGCATCCCTTGGTGATGGCCAGATGGGCCTTCACGGGGACCTGCGGGCCGGCGCCCGGAGCGGCGGCCCCCGCCAGCGCCCCGAAATCCGGGATGAAGTTTTCCACCCGGGGGGGGTTTTTGGGCTGCTCGGTGCTGGAAACACGCTGCCCGCCACGCACCTTTCCCAGCAGGTCCGGAAGCTGGAATATGCTGTCCGTGCCGAAAACCAGGTCCACCACGGGGGCCCGCTGCAATATCTCCTCACCGCGCTGCTGGGCCACGCAGCCCCCCACGCCGATGATGGTGCCGGGACGGGAGTTCTTGAGTCCGCTCAACGAGCCCAGCAGGCTGTACACCTTGTGCTCGGCCTTTTCCCGCACCGAGCAGGTGTTGACCAGGATCAGGTCCGCATTATCGGGTGAATCCACCGGCACATAGTTCTGCCCCCGCAGCTGCTCGATGATCTTTGCCGAATCATATTCGTTCATCTGGCAACCGAAGGTCTGGATATACACCCCCCGGGGCGGCGATTCGTGATACTGTTCTTCCGACATCTTTTTACGATACCGTGGAAAATCCGTTAAAATAACCTGCCTGAAAAGATTCGAATTGAAGGCATACTATCAAAAAAGCCGGAAAATAGCACATTGACGGCGGTTTTTTTTGCTTCGACAGGGCGCCATGATTGATCCCAACCTGCTGAAATCGCTGCCGGTGATCGCCGACGGATCACCCTCGGGGCGGCTGCGTGAACTGCACCCGCTGGCCCCTGAACCGCCGGAAGGCCTCAATCTGGTTGACCCGGACGCCGTAACTGCGGTTCACGGGGAGTTCGTGCAGGCCGGGGCCACCCTGCTGCGCACCAACACCGCCGCAGCCAACCCGGTGCTCCTGGAGCCGTTTTCCCTCAGGGAGCGCTGCGAGGCCATCAACGCCGGGGCCGCAGCCTGTGTGCGCGGGGCCACCCTGGGAAAGGGGCTGCTGATGGGCACCCTGGGCCAGATAGACCCCCGGGGGCCGGCCACCCGGCCCGAAAGGGAACGGGCCTACGGCGAACAGATGGTGTACCTGTCGGACATGGAGGTGACTTTTTTCCTCCTGCATCATTTCGATCACCTGGAGGAGGCCCTGCTGGTCCTGGGGATGGCGCAGTCATCCAGTGACGCTCTGGTGCTGGCCCAGCTGAGCTTTGATGAGAGGGGGATGACCGCGGACGGGTTCAGCCTGGAAGTTGCGGGCGCGAGACTGATGGAGGCGGGCGCCGGGGCCCTGGGACTGGGCTGTTCGACTGGTCCGGCGGCGGCCCTGGAGATGGCCCCCACGCTCATGGGCCTCAGCCCGGTGATCTCGGTTATGCCCGGAATAGCCGGCCCGGCGGCCCGGAGCGATCCTGCCACGCAAAATCCCGGCGCGGGGGAAATGAGCCCGGAGGAATTCGCCCAGGCCATGCTGCCCCTGGCGGGGATGGGGGTGGCCATCCTGGGGGGCTGCTGCGGGGTCACGCCCCGGCACACCGCCGCACTGGCCCGGCACTGCGCCGGCCGGGGGGGGCGGGTGCGGGGGGACGCCTGAAGAGCCGCCCGGCAAAAAGCCGGCTCAGCCCATCTGCTTTTTCAGCCGCTCGCTTTCCTCCTTGCGGGTTTCGATGCGCTTGATGCCCTGGCCGATGGCGTCCTCGGGCTTGCTGGTCTGCTTGTCGGCCTTTTTGTAATAATCCAGCGCTCCGTCATAATCCCCCTTCACCTCCTGGCAGACTCCCATGTTGTACAGAATGGAGGGTGAATTTTTTTCCTTCTTGACCAGGTCTTCCAGAATGGAGCAGGCCCGGTCGCTCCGCTTGGCCTTGAAGAACTCCAGGGCGGATTCCAGCTTTTTCACGTTCTGCTTGCTGCCGATTCCCTCTTCATCATCCATCAGGGGGATATTCACCGTCATCTTGTAGGGGGCGATCTTGACCCGCATCTTGCTGATCGCCTCCTCCCGCGAGGCAGATATCAGGGAGGCCTCGTCTATCCTCATGGTCTGGAGATTTGTTTTATCAATGCACTTCTTGTCGGAGCGTCTGCCCTTGAACTCCTCGGAAAACAGGATCTGGGCCGTCTCCACCTTGATGAGCTTGGGGATGAAGGAAAAGCTGGAAACCGCCTCCTTGCAGTATTGAGGCACCTGCTTGCATTCCCGCCTGGTCTTGTTTTTCCCGGCCGGTACATTCCGGCAGTCCTCCCTTTGGGACAGGGAATCATTGGTGACCGGCGTTCCGTCATTGGTGATGGCCCCCACATATACGGCGCTGACGCCGGCCATTTTACCCACCTGGGCGGCCTGCTTCTCGTCTATCAGTCCCGACTGCCCCAGTTCCAGCTCACTGATGATCTTGTCCAGCTGTGAGCGGGTGATGACCTTGAAATACGCCTGGCCGTCCACCCTGATGCTGGTGAGCATGGATTCAAATGCGCTGAACTCCATCTCCTTCTGTGTTTTTTCATTGATGAAGGGCAGCACCGCAATCTGCCGTTCCTGCGAGGCTTCCACCGACTCGGCCGGTATCAGCACATCCATCTGAACCCTGGGAGAGGCGCATGAGGTCAGCGCCAGCGCCGCCAGGATCATGATAATGGCCGCTCCGATCAGGTTGATAGGAGCGGATTTGATAGCAGCTGAGCTATTTGCAGCAAAGTTGATAATACCGGTGTTTCCGGGCCTGATGATGTTCATTTCACCTCCTGCTGGTTCCGGGTTAGTAAAATCCTTGGCCTCAGTGTTGTAGTGCCGAAGTTCTGATAATAACCAGTAAACGTCGTTTCACAAAAAGAAATTTCTGCCACAAACCCGTAATTGCCTGTCCTGAAAACGAAATTCAAATAAAACCTGCCGGGTGGAAAGGCCCCCCAATTAGCTCTGTACATAATAAGGCAAGAGGGTTTAATCTGGGAAAAACACAGTGGCCGGACTATAAACAAGGAAAAACAACCTCCCCGGGAGAACCAATCGGCGACCATGGAACCATTTACCACCCTCACCGCCCGGGCGGCGCTGCTGGAACGGGTCAACATAGATACCGACGCCATCATACCCAAGCAGTTCCTCAAGAGCATCGAGCGCACCGGGTTTGGCAAGCACCTGTTCAATGACTGGCGCTTCATCAACGGCGACGGCCGGACGCCCAACCCCGATTTTCCCCTGAACCGCGAGGAAAACCAGGGCGTGCGGATCCTGGTAGCCGGCGACAACTTCGGCTGCGGCTCCAGCCGCGAACACGCCCCCTGGGCGCTGACCGACTTCGGGCTGCGCTGCATCATTTCCACCAGCTTCGCCGATATTTTCTACAACAACTCCATCAAGAACGGTCTTCTGCCGGCGGTTGTATCCGCGGAAGACCTGACGGCGCTGATGAAACTGCTCCGGGATCAGCCGGGGCTGACCCTCAGGGTGGACCTCCAGGAACAGGCCATCAGCTCCGAGGACGGGTTTTTCGCCCGGTTCAGCATCAGTGAAGATTCCAAACACCGCCTCCTGAACGGTCTGGACGACATCGGACGGACCCTGCAGCACCTGGAGGAAATTGAAGCCTTTGAAAAAAGGCGCAGCGCCGGACTGCCCTGGCTCTAGGCGCAGTCTGGCCAGACAGGTTTGACAAACCGAACCTGTTTTGTGAGAAAGAAGGCACGGCAAACAAAACACAGGCCGAGACAGCCGGTATTAACGATAAACCGGACCCAGGGCGACCGCAGCCGGGATGAGCTAAAATACCCTCCTTGCGGCTTCTCGGGCACCGGTTTAAGGAAGTGCCGGACAATCCGGCATAAAGAAAACTTTAAGGTAAGAGGCTATGATCTGGCTGAAGATCGTGGGCACCTTCATAAAGGTGCTGAAGGACGCCGCCACCCCCAATCAGATAGCCGCCGGGTTCACGGTGGGTTTCGCCGTCGGGCTGACACCCGGATGGCCGTTGCAGTCGCTGGTGCTGGTGTTTCTGCTGCTGCTGTTCAACATCAACCTTTCCATGGGTATCGCCGGGGGCCTGCTGGCCTCGGTCATCTCCTGGCTGCTGGATGCCCCGCTGGACGCACTGGGGGCCTGGGCGCTTACCAATCAGGGATTCCAGGGGCTGTACACCACTTTGTACAACAACCCGTTCTGGATGCTGACCCGGTTCAACAACACCCTGGTAATGGGTTCACTGCTGGCCTGGCTGATCATGGCGCTGCCCCTGTTTATTCTGACTAGGGTCGGGGTGGTGCAATTCCGGGTCCGGCTGCTGCCCACTTTCGAGAAACTGAAAATTGTCCAACTGGTCACAGGTTCAAAACTCTATGGCTGGTATAAAACCGCAAGCCAATACCGGTTCTGGTGATGATTAGAAAATCCGCGCTCATTGTAATTCTGATATTTGCCGCCCTGTTTGGAGCGGTGGCCTGGCTTGGTGCCAGCGGCACCATCGAAAGCCTGGCGGAAATGGCACTGACAAGGCTGTTCCGCACCAAGGTAACGCTGGACGGCATGAGTTTTTCCCTCACGGACAGCAAGGCCAGCCTGGACAGCCTGCATATTGCCGGCAAGGACAAGGGCGGCCCCGCCCTGGCCGCCGGCGGCAATGCCAACTTCCAGGTGGAGGGCATCCAGATCTTTGCCGGCAAGGTGGTGGTGCGGGATCTGAGCATGAAAAACCTGGCCCTGGCCCCTGACGCCGCTCCGCCGGAACCGGTGGAGGATGAGGCCGCGCCCGGAGAAGCTAGCGGCAAAGGCGGAGCAGCCGGAGCAGCAGGCGATGCAAAAAAAGACCCCGCCGACAGCCGCAGCACCGCCGATAAATGGCGCGACAAGACCCGCCAGGCCGGGAAAAAGCTTCCCAACTTCAACGCCGAGAACATAGCGGCGGAGTCCGGTGTTTCGGAGGATCTGCTGGCCGGTGATCCCAAGTCCGTCAAGGCCTACGATGAAGCCTCCACCATGGCCAAGGAGCGCAAGGCCGCCTTTAAGGAGCAGGTGGACAAGGCCCAGCTGAAGGAACGGATCGCCAAGATCCGGGAGGATACCGCCAAGGTGAAAGGCACCAACTTCAAGGATGTGAAGGAGGCCAAGGAAGGACTGAAGACCCTGCAAACACTCACCAAGGAGCTCAAGACGGCCAAGGATGAAACCAGCGGCCTGCAAAAACAGGGCTCCAGCGATTACAAGGAATTAAAAGACGCCTTCGCCAAGGCCGAGGAACTGCGCAAGCAGGACCTGGCCGATGCCCGCACCCTGATGAACATTGGCGGCATGGACCGGCGCCAGGTGGGGCGGATGATATTCGGCCGGGCGATTATCTCCCGCTTCGATCAGGTGATGGGCTATATCGCCAAGGGCCGCGAGGTCATCTCCAACAAGGAGCCTGAAACCCGTCCCGTGAGGGGTGCGGGCCGTATCTTCGAGTACCCGGTGACCAGGGAAGTCCCACCGGCTTTTCTGGTGCGCAACGCCGCCTTCAGCGGATCATTGCTGAACGAGACCGGCGCCAGGGAATTCAGTTTCGAATCGGACGTGCAGGGCATTACCTCCAGCCCCCGGGTGTATGGCAAGCCCACCCTGATCAAGGCCGATATCAAGCGTGATGGCACGCCCAAGGCCTGGAAGCTGGAGGGGCTGCTGGATCACCGCGATGTTCCCCTGGACGAGGTCACCATCAGCGGCCAGGGTATGCCCCTGGGCCGGGTGAGGCTGCGGGGCTCGGGTAAGGGGGGAGGCATGCCCGCAGCCTTCAAGAGCAACAACGCCGATGTCACCATCCGCATCCGCCTGGAGGATGAAAACATTGATGCCAGCCTTTCGCTCAACGCCAAGGACATTGAGTTTGAATTCCCCGAGGAGGAGAAGCCTTCGGGAATGAAGCAGGAAATCCGGAACTTCTTCCAGGGTGTGAAAAGCGTCAGTCTCAGCGCATCCATGAAGGGCCCACTGGACGATACCAGCTTTGATGTCACCACCGACCTGGATGACGCCTTTGCCAACAGACTCCGCGATGTGGCCGGCGAAAAGGTCAAGGCCGCCCAGGAAAGGGCCCGGGCTAAAATGAAGGAAAAAATCGACGCCCGCCGCGCAGAAGCCAGGCAGCAGGTGGATTCCGCCCGGGATGACATACAGGGCCAGGTGGACGGACTTACGAAGAACCTGAAAGGCGCCGATGGCGACCTGGATTCGACGAAAAAGAACCTGGAGAAGAAAATAAAGGACCTGGGCAAGAAAGGCGGCCAGGAAAAACTGAAAAAGCTGCTTAAGTAGAGCCCTCTGTAAACACTGTTCAAAAAAAGCCGCCACCCTGCGACAGCAGAGCGGCGGCATGCCCCGGACATGAGCATGCTGACCTTCGGAGTAAAAAGCCGGGTGGGACATGCGCTGTTTGCGCTGGGCCTGTTCATATTCACCCCCCTGGCTTCAACGGCACTGGCCCAGCTGGAGGACGGCAACACGACCTCCACCACCGGCACCCAGTTCGTGCGTCCCGAACCCCCCGCGAAACCCCAGCCGCCCCAGCCGCCCGAGCCGCCAAATCAGCCCGCCCGGCTGGAAGTACCACCGCCCGACCAGACTCCGCCCGGGCCGCCCCCGAAGTTTCCCGAGGTACTGGTGCTGCTGGACACCTCGGACTCCATGATGAGCCAGGCTCCGGGAAGCAGTGAAACCCGCCTGACCGAGGCCAGCCGGGCCCTGAAACAGATGCTCAAGGGCATGACTCCCCGGACCAGGATCCAGCTCTGGAGCTTCAATACGCGCCTCACCCCCCTGCTGATTCCGGGGCAGTATGCGGGACAGTTCGTGGAGGTAGGTCAGGGCCAGAACCGGGAACGGTTGATCGGGCTGCTGGACGGGCTGCGCACCGCCGGCGGGACCAACATGTACCAGGCCATCGTCAAGGCCCTGCGGCTTTTCGACAATCCGGGCAACATTCAACTCTACCGCAGCGGGCAGCGCTTTCCCGTGCTGCTGGTGATCTCAGACGGTGAGGACGGCGGCAAAACCCGGGAAACCCTGGACTCGGTGAAAAAGGCCGCCGCCAAGCGCCCCCTGGTCACCGTGAACACCATCGGGTTCAGGGTGGGCCGCCAGTCACGCTGGTTCGAGACCCTGTGCCAGGTCGCCACCAGCCGGCAGGGCTGCGCCAACGCCGAAGACTCCTCACAGCTGGGCAAAATGCTGGAACGCTTCCACCGGGCGCCGGAAAACTGA
>JAOUPZ010000044.1 GCA_029879595.1 Deltaproteobacteria bacterium
ATGGGCCAGGGTCCTGTTGCCCTGCGGGGAAAACTGCCGGAAAGGACCAACGCCGAGCCTGCCGGAATAAGTCGTAATCGTCTGCTGCATGGTTGTCCTCCCTGGTATGACAACGCCATCGCTCCGAATAGACATGCTGAATCCGGGGCTGTGGGCCGGGTCGGGGTGGTTTTCGCGCCTGCACAGGGCGCTGTTCATGCCTTTTTAAACGGCTCCAGGGGGATTATTTCCCGCCGGAGACGAATACCAGGGGTTGAATCGGAATTTCGGCCGGTAAAACAAGTGGGGGGAGGACGGACTGACGAACGGCTCTAGTTCACGCTGGAGAGCGGACCGGAAGCCGGGTAAAAGGCTCTGGAAACGCGACCCATGGGAGGTGCGTACTGGGGTGAGATGCCGGCCAGGAGGTTCTCCAGCTCGCCTTCCAGCAGGCGGGAAGCACTTTCCTCACCGTCAGGCTGCGGGCCCTTGCCTTGGAAAGGCTTGCGCTGATTGGCCAGGGTTTCGGCTTCCTTCACTTCCTCACGGGTCATCCGGCCCATGAGAGTTACCACTTCCTTGCCGAAGGTGCCGTCGGCCCGAACCGAGGGATTTTCCACCGCCAGCATGAGCCACATCAGGGCCTGGATGTTATCCTGTTCCACCGCGCTGCCGCGGGAATGCATCATTCCCAGCACACCCTGGGCGGGCCCGTGCCCGGACCGGGCGGCGATGCTGATCCACTTCCCTGCTTTTTGGGGGTTCTTTGGGGCGCCCAGCCCCTGATCGTAAAGGATACCCAGGTGATACTGGGCTTCCGTGTGGCCCACCTCTGCGGCCTTGCGGAACCAGTTGGCGGCCGCCGAATGACTCCGGGTGACGCCCCGTCCCGTCAGGTAAAGCCATCCCAGGTGGAACGCCGCCTCGGAATGTCCCAGATTGGCGGCCTGCTCATAGTACCCGGCGGCCTTGACGTCATCCTGCCTGAGTCCCTTGCCGTAAAGGTGCATCCAGCCCATGCTGAACAGGGCCGCCGGAATCCCCTGCCCGGCCGCCAGTTTGTGCCAGCGGGCGGCCTTGCCGTGATCCTGGCTGACCCCGCGTCCCAGGTTGTACATCAGCCCCAGATCGTACTGAGCCTCCGGATTGCCGGTTTTGGCGGCCTTCTCGATCCAGCGGGCGGCCTTTCGCTCGTCTGCGCTGGTGCCCTGGCCGAACAAGATCATCCTCCCCATTTCAAGCTGGGCCATGGCATCGCCGTCCTGGGCTGCCTGGGCATACCAGTGCAGGGCCTTCTCGTGGTCGGCCTTCAGGCCATATGAGCGGGAATCCTTGGAAAACAGCGTGCCCAGCAGATACCGGGAGCCGTTGTGTCCGTTCTGTGCGGCCTGTTCCAGCCACAGCATCCCCAGTTCCACGTTCTTTTCCATGTGCCGGCCCCGGACCAGCATCAGTCCCAGAGTAAACTGGGATTCCACATCGCCTTCGTTGGCTTTTTTCAGGAAGGGGAAATACGGCTCGTCGTGGGCCCGGGAGACTCCCGGAACGACCGAGATCAGAAGCAGGGCGGCAACCAGAAGTCCGCACAGCAGCGCCGCCGGTGACAGATATGCACCACCGGTCCTTTGGCCATTCCGCCTGCTGGGAGATTGCATAAGGTGTTCCCTCGTTTTTCCCTGGTTCCGGGCCGTCCACCGCCTGAGGACCGGCCTGCCGGCCTTTCCCCGGCTATCAGGCTCCGCGCCCTTGGCCGCCCCGGCGACAAGCGCCGGATAACAGTAAAGGCTCCGGATCTTTTTCAAGTTTTTTTAAAATTTCCCTTTTCCTACCCGCTGCAGCATTCTCCCCTGTTTCGATGAAAAAATCAATTAAATATGGTTTTTTCTTTCCCTTTGGGCAGCTGGGCCGCTTTTTTTTCCAATGAAAAATCCAGATCGGACATACAGGAACCCTTGCATTTCAAGGGCGGTGTATTGCAAAGTAGGGCCAGTTTACAAAAAAGTTGATAAAACAAATCAACCAACCAGGTCGTACACAGCCAGCACCAGCCGTCGGGTTTGTGTCGGGAGGCCTCGGAGCAGACATAGTTCCAGGTCTGGCAGCAACTATCACCTGCCCAGGCAGTCCCGCCATGGGGCCGAAAGCCCGTTAATGCCCCCCGGAATATGAGAGCGCTGCTGGCCGACAAAAGGAGAAAGGCCGTGCATGTTGCCAAGAAAACCGCAAAGGCCCTGACCGCCGGGTTTATGGGTGCCGTTTTGACCAGTCTGTTGATCTGGGCGTGTTTCCAGTCGGGGATTTTCACCGTGCTGGGCGTGCCCGTCAGCGTACCGGAAAACGTGGCCGGCTGGGTGGGCACCCGGGTAGCCCGGGAATTTCTGTGGGCTCTGCTGTTCCTGGCACCAGTGCTTACCACATGGCCGGAGTGGCAGCGGGGACTGGTGTTTGGCCTGGGGCCGGCCGCGGTGCTGTACTTCTATCTTCTACCCGGGCAGAATTTCGGGGTTTTCGGCATCGACGGAGGGTTGATGCTTCCCCTGACCGGGCTGGCCTTCAGCCTCATGTGGGGAGCTTTTTCCGGCATGTTGCTGTCTTTGATGAGGTTCCACAGTTCCGGCTGAGATAGCGCCATCGGCCTGCCGGTTTCAGACTGCCGGTTTCAGGCTGCCGGTTTCAGCCTTCCTGACCCAGCGCCAGTTCCAGGATAAGGGCGTCCTCACGCCCCCCGCCGGGCCCGTCCGGATAGTATCCGCCACGCCGGGCCACCTGGCGGAACCCGTGCCCGACATACAACCCGCGGGCCGGTTCGTTGCCGGCGCGCAGTTCCAGCCAGATACGCCCGGTCCCGCAGGACCGCATATAATCCAGCCATAAAGCCAGCAGGGCCGAGCCATGGCCGCGCCTGCGTTTGCCAGGGTCGATTCCCAGCCGGTAGAGCTCGGCCTCCTCCCCGGTGCACTGCCAGAAAACCAGCCCGGCCGGGCCATCCTCCGCGGAGAAAACCCAGCCGCCCACCGCCGGATTGGACAGCAGCGAGGCATAGTCCTCCTCACTCCAGGGCTGGTCGAAACAGGCCGCGTCAACGCTGGCCAGCAGGGCGGCTCCGGGATTCCGGATTATTTCAAGGGAAGCCAAGTGATGCCGGGTTTGTTATGGAAAGGGGGATATGAAACTCAACGGCGGGCCTGAAGGCACCGGGGTACGGGCCCTCGGGTCCGTTCGGCGGGGCGCCATATCATTTCCGTGAGCAGGGGCTCCTGGCTCGGTAAAGCCACGGGAATCCGAGCGGAGGTTCCCCCGTGCAGCCATGCAGGGGGATCATCGCCGGATGCCAGGCCGCCTTTGGAACGGCCTGTCAGAAAGCGGCCGTTCAGACCTTGTAGGTCAGGAAGCCGCTCTTGAGCTCGTTGAACGGCCCGGTGTAATCGGTGGTGGCCCAGCGATCGTAGGTACAGAAATTCTGGTGGACCCTCACCGTCTCCTGGAACATGTTCTGCAGGGAGTCCGTGTACTGATTGCGGGCTTCCTTTACAGGCACTTGGGGAATAACGTGAACTGGTACCTTGGCTCCCATGGTCATCCTCTTTGCTGGTTGGTCATGCGGCCCGTGGTTTTGGCCTCGGGCCCTTAACTCCGGTGTGTTGGTATAATCTCTTGTCAACTTTCTTTTCAACTGCCGTCAGTAATCCAATTATGAAATATTAGTATAACAAAACGGCCTGGGCAACCAGGAAATAATCAGGGTGAACAAGTTGGGCCCGGGAGGCGTGTTTTTATATGTCTGGGCTAGTGGACCCCTGGCGTGATAGGGTGCCCTTTGAAGCAGGCCGTGGGATACGGACGCACCGAAGGCCGGGCGGAATAAGCTTGACCACAACCGCCGCACACCGATTACCGGAAGCCTGCTGCTGCATGCCCGCCTCCGTGAGCCTGCATCCATATAGCCTGCACACATAAGCCTTCTTTCATGAGCCTTCTTTCATGAGCCGGATCAAGAAAATCCTGATATCGCTGCTGGGACTGGCCGCCCTGGCCGGCGGAACGGTCTATCATCTCCATCGGCGCCCCCTGCCACCGCTGTCGGGTGAATACCAAGCCGCCGGGCTTTCCGCTCCGGTGGAAATCGTGCGGGACTCCTGGGGAACACCCCATATTTTCGCGGCCAACCGGCAGGACGCCTACTTCGCCCTGGGCTACGCGGTGGCCCAGGACCGCCTGTTCCAGCTGCATCTTGTGAAGCACCTCACCCAGGGGCGGCTGGCCGAACTGGTGGGCCCCCCGGGGCTGGAGCTGGACAGGCTGCACCGCACCCTGGACCTTCACGGCAACGGGATCCGGATGCTCGAAAGGTCCAGCCAGGATACCCGCGCCTCCATCCGCTCCTATGTCTCCGGGATAAACGCCTGGCTGGAAAACCCGGACATGAAGCCCCCGGTTGAGTTCCTGCTGCTGGGAACAAGCCCTGAGCCCTTCCGGGAAGACGACTTTGTGGGCCTGATCGGGATGATGACCTGGGCGCTTAACCCGGGCTGGTTCTTCGACAGGATATACGAAAGAGTACAGACCGCCGTAGGCCCGGAGCGGGCAGCGGAGCTATTCCCCCTGTCCCGGGGCGGCCCGCGCCCGGTCTTTCTCCCCCAAACGGTTTTCCGGTTCCCGCTGCTGGACAATGCCCAGGCAGCCGCGCAGGCCCTGGGTATGAGCTTCCAGGCCGGAGCCAGCAACAACTGGGTGGTATCCCCGGAAAAAACCGCCTCGGGGGCCGCCCTGCTGGCCAACGACCCCCACCTGGACCACGCCCTGCCCTCGCTGTGGTATCAGGCCCACATCAGCGCGGGGGGGCTTGAAGCCGCCGGAATGACCATGCCCGGATTCCCGTTCGTGGTGATCGGCCGCAACCGGGACATCGCCTGGGGAATGACCAATGTGATGGCCGATGCCTCGGACTTTTTCCTGGAGCGGCTCAACCCGGAAAACCAGGGCCAGGTGATGCACCAGGGCCGCTGGGTGCCCCTGGAAACCAGGGAGGAAACCATCAGCATCAAGGGCGGCGGCGAGGAACGGCTGGTGATACGCACCACCCCCCACGGGCCGCTGATTGGAGAGCTTTTCCAGGGGCTGGGTCAGGCCGCTGAAATGCAGCCGGTCAGCCTGCAGTGGGTACTGGAAAAATCCACCCAGACCAGTGAGCTGGATGCCTTCAACATGCTCAACCACGCCCGCGACTGGGATGAGTTCCGCCGGGCCTGCTCCCGGTTCGGCGCAGTCTCCAACAATATCGCCTACGCCGACCGGCAGGGGCATATCGGCATGCAGGCCTCGGGAGCCCTGGTGCAGCTCCCACCGGATGACACCGGCACAAGGTACCGCCGGGGCTGGGACGGCTCGGACGAATGGCAGGGGTTCCACCCGTTTTCCTTCAACCCCCGGCGCTTTGATCCGCCCGGCGGCTGGGCCGCCTCGGCCAACAACCCGCTTCTTTCCGGGGGCAATGAATATATCTCGGCCTACTGGGAACCCCAGGACCGCTTTGACATGATCGTCTCGGAACTGAGCAGGGCCGGGAACGCAAACAGGCCAGAGAAAGGCTTTACCGCAGAGGACATGCGACAGCTGCAAAACAACATCTCCTGGCCCCTTGGCTTAAGGCTGTCCGCCGAAGTGGCCGCCATCCATCGGCTGAACCCGCCCGGGGGGGAAGCGGCGCGGCTCGCCCTGCCGCTGCTGGAGGGCTGGGACGGCCGGATGGACGCCGCCAGCCCCGCCGCGGCCATCATGGCCGTATTCTACAGGCACCTGTTTCACACCCTCTTCGATGACGAACTGGGCGGTGAACTGGCCGCGGACATCCGGAAAAAGGACAACGTATCCGCACTAATGATCCGGCAGGTGCTGGACGAGGGACCCGCCTGGTGGTTCGACCGCCAGGACACTCCCGGGCAGGAGAGCCGGGAGGATATTATGCGGATCACCTTCCGGGCCGCCACGGAGGAACTGGAGGCCGCCCTGGGCCGGGACCCCGCAAAATGGGAATACGGCCGGATCCACTCCCTGGAATTCACCCACCCCCTGGGCCGCGTCAAGGCCCTGGCGCCATATTTCAACCTGGGCCCGTTCCCCATGGCAGGGCACGCCCAGACAGTGGCCAAGGCCCAGGCCCATGACGGTGAAACCGGGGTGTACCACGGACCCGGAATGCGGATGATCGTAGACTGGTCGCAGCCGGATCGGGCCTGGACGGTCATCACCAACGGACAATCAGGGATTCGCGCCTCGGAGTTCTATGACAATATGACCCAGTACTGGCTCCAGGGCCGGCATGTACCCCTTTACATGGAACGCGAGGACATTGAAAAAAATCAGGTCGGCACACTGGTGCTGAGACCCTGAGAGCCCGGGGAACCCCGGCCGCTAACCAGGCCGCTAACCAGGCCGATAACCCCTGCCGGAGCCAGCCCCGGCCCGATTGCTTTTTCAGCACCGGCAGTGATAATCTTCAGACAGGAGAAATGGAAGTTCCAGCCGTCTTCACCTGCCCCGCCGGATCAGATGAGCGTCAGACCCTGGGAATAAACATGGTCGGCGGGTTCACCGGAAACGACAGCGGTAACGGCGGAAAAAACTGGGATCAACCGGAAATACAAGAGGGGTAGCGCAAGGGATGGAACAACAAAGCCGCCAGGAAGTGATCTGGTACGATATTCAGATCGCCGGAAAGAAATTCAAGATATCCAGCCGCCTGGGTGAGGCTCACATCAGGGAGGTGGAACGTCTGGTGAATGACACCTACGGCCAGATCAAGGGAAAGGCCCAGGGGCAGCCCAGCCTGAATCTGGCCATGCTCACGGCGCTGAATCTGGCCGAGCAGATGCTGGCCCTGAAAAACGGCAGGCGGGATGAATGGAACGGACGGCTGGAGCAGATCCTGCACAGCCTGGACTCCACCCTTGAGCAGGGCAACGGCTCGCAGCAGCAGAGCCCCCAGGCTGCGGGAACCGACTGAAATATCAGCTATTGCGGCGGCGGCTATCCAGCGGAGCCATCAGGCGCAGACGGGCGCTGACGGGTGCAGACCGACGGAAACGCCTGCTGGAAAAGACCAGCCGGACAGAATTGCCAGATAGGAAGTACGAGCTAAAAAGTACGAGATAAGAAACACCAGGATAAACGTATCACGACATACGTTTCTGAATTGACACTCCTGCTGTGTTCGAAGAACCGGATTTTTCTTCGAGCCTAATTTCTTGATAGGGGTCCGGTCCCTGATGATGGTGAGCAGGCCCTTGCATATGAAGGGAAGCCTTCAGTCATCAAACTAAACCCCACCTGCACAGGCAGGTTCAAGAAAACCGGGATAAACGGCACAAGCGGGAGTGTCATTTCACACCAGATGTTCCACCCCGGCCACCTTCAGGCCAACAAGTTCTTCTTGGCCTCATCAACCGTTTCGAAAATCTGCAGAATCTTGTTCAGGCGGGTGATGGAGAAAATCTCCTCGTTCTTCTTGCTCAGATTGGCAAGAGCGAACTTTCCCTGCTTTTGCTGCATGGTCTTGAAGATGGAAACGATCAGGCCGATTCCGGATGAATCAATGAAATTCACCTTGCCGAAGTCGATCACCAGCCCTTTCACATCGTCGTTTTCCAGGTGCGGCTTCAAATAGGTCTTGGCATCATTCACCCCGTCCAGGGCGATATTCCCCTCTATTGAAACCACACAGACTCCATCAGTGAGATCGTGAGCACATATCATGAACGGTTCCTCTTTGCAGATAACGGCATTGCCGGTTTTGTGATTTGTTCCGGCCATTTTGGGAAAACTGCGTTTCGGGCACCGCCCGGCTGGCCGGAACCGGTCCGGGGACCGGTCCTACGGTTATTTTTCAGGTGAAACTCCCTGGGGGGCGTTTCCTTTTTGGTTAAACGGCATCACGGGGAAAAGGTTTTTCCCCACCCTGGGATCCACAATCATCTTGGTGGCTCCCGGCAGCACATGCTCCATGGTCTCGATGCGTATTCTCTCCCGCGTAACCCCGGGTGCCTTGCGGTATTCCTGAAGCAGTTTCAAAAAACGCTTGGTTTCACCCCTGGAGGTATTCACACGCTCCAGTTTGTAGGACCGGGCCTGGTTGATCATCTGCTCGGCCTCTCCCTGGGCACGGGGCAGCAGATCATTGCGGTATCCCTCGGCCTCGTTTATCAGCCGCGCCCGTTCCTCACGGGCCGAGGCCACCGACTTGAAGGCCTCGGCCACGCTGTCCGGAGGCTGCACATCCTGGAGCTTTACATTCTGCACGCTAACGCCGATTTCATAGCTCTTGAGAATCCCGTCTATCAGTTCCTTGGTTGCCACCTCAATACCCGCCTTGCCCTCGGTGAGCACCGTGTCGATCTCGTTCTGTCCCACCACCTCGCGCATCGCCGATTCGGCCACCATGCGCACCGTGTCATGGACATCCAGCACGTTGAAAAGATACTTTTCCAGGTCGCTGATGATGTACTGGACAATAAACTCCACCCCCACAATGCTTTCATCTCCGGTAAGCATCAGCGATTCGCGGGGAACATCCCGGTACTGGGCGGGCGGGCCCGCATTGATGGTGCGAAAACCCATCTCCAGCCGTTTCACCTCGGTCACCCGCTCCTTCATCACTTCTTCAATGGGATAGGGCAGGTGATAGTTGGGACCCGGACCGACAACGCGCACCAGCTTGCCGAACCGCAGCACGGCGGCCTGCTCCCGGGGGCTTACAATGAATATTCCGCTGATCCCCCAGACCAGGAGCAGGAGGGCCCCCACCAGCCAGACGTTGGACATCATGGGCTGCATTTTCTTCTGGAAGTTGTTGAGGAACTCTTCCAGGTCGGGCTGGTTTTTCTGCTTTCCCCAGGGGGATTTTCCCTGATCGTTTGGCGACATTTTTTTATATTCCCGAATACCCCCGGGGCTACGGGCACGGTTCACCGGCCCGGATTTGACCCGGTCTTGGGGCTTCGCCAGTGGCGAAATGGTTATTTCTTGTGTTCAATTATCTGATAATACCCCAAGCCCCAGTATGTTCAAGGGAAAAACTAACCATGGCCCGGCCTGGGCCGGATAATATTTTGAGAATATTGAACCCGATTTCAGATTTTCACTTTGACCGTTTGCGCCAGAATTGATAAATATTGCTTACGGGAAAAAAACAAGGTTCAGGTTAGAGCCGGCCCGGTATGAGAAATAATGGTTCCGGACCAGAGGCAGTTTGGGAGGGGGACCTGAATAGATTATAGAAAAACCGAGTTTATTATGCGTTGGAGTTCCCACGTGCGCACCCATTCTGAGGCAGCGGGCGTTGCGGGAATATCCTTAGTCATCAACCCAAAAATTTAGAGGAAAAGGAGTTCGGCCCATGAGTGAAACGCTATATACCGTGAGAAATCTCAAGCTTTTCAACCGCCTCAACAAGTGCATAAAGCAGGGAATTACAGACCTGCAGAACAAAGATTACGAATCCAGTGAAAACTATCTGAACTTTGCCATCAAGACCGCCAAGAACCTGGAACAGATATCCGAAGATGCCTACAAGGGTTATTTCACCAATATCGCGGCGGGAATCAACGACTACATGCAGAACAAGAACGAGGACACGCTGGTATCCACCAAGCCGGAGTCGGTGCACTCTCAGCTTTGGGCCGTTCACAAGAAAATCTGTGATGACTTCGGCATTCCCTACCTGGAGGATGTTGATGAAATGGAGCAAGCCATCGCCAAACTGGCCGAGGAAGGCAAGATTTCCTGAAATCCTCATGGCCGGAGGTGGAGCCATGGAGCGCCACACCGCCACCAGCAGGGATGGCCGTACAGGAGGGGCGGCTGTCGGCCCGGACTATTGTCCGGGGCACCATTACCGATGTGGGCAAATGGGTAGTGAGCCGCCGAAAGGGGGTGTAATTGATGATTGCCAGAATTCAGTTGAAGACCAAGCCAATACAAAAAA
Organism: Deltaproteobacteria bacterium; assembly: GCA_029879595.1. Taxonomy (GTDB): domain Bacteria; phylum SAR324; class SAR324; order SAR324; family JACQKK01; genus JAOUPZ01. Next base: position 9,959 of record JAOUPZ010000044.1, read on the forward strand.
ATTCGAATTTCCGGATAACACACGAGGGATCAATCCGAGGGTAAAGCCATGAGCGCAAGGGACGATCAAAAATTCATCTACTGGTTTTCCGAACTGGGGATTAAGGATGTTCCAATGGTGGGGGGCAAGAACGCCTCGCTGGGTGAAATGTTCGCCAACCTCACCGGCAAGGGGGTCAGGGTTCCCGATGGATACGCCATATCCGCCCATGCCTACAATCATTACATTGAGTCCAGCGGAGTCAGGGCCAAAATCGAAGAAACCCTCAGGGGCCTGAATGTATCCGATGTGAAGGACCTGGCCCGGCGCGGGGAAAGCGTGCGCAACCTGATCCGCTCGGCACCCCTGCCGGCAGACCTGGAGCAGGCCATCAAGGATTCCTACGACGAACTGTCCAAGCGCTACGGCGTGGAGGTGGACGTGGCCGTGCGTTCCTCGGCCACCGCGGAGGACCTGCCGGACGCCTCATTCGCCGGCCAGCAGGACACCTACCTGAACATCAGGGGACACGAGGCCCTCGCCAAGGCCTGCCGCAACTGTTTCGCCTCGCTGTTCACCGACCGGGCCATCGCCTACCGGGAGGAAAAGGACTTCGATCACTTCTCGGTAGCTCTTTCCATTGCCGTGCAGAAGATGGTGCGCAGCGACATGGCCTCCGCCGGGGTCATGTTCTCCATCGATACCGAAAGCGGTTTCTCCGATGCCATCTACATCACCGGAGGCTACGGGCTGGGAGAAAACGTGGTGCAGGGGGCCATCAACCCCGATGAATGGTATGTGCACAAGCCCACCCTGGAGGCCGGGTTCAAGCCGGTCATCTACCAGCACCTGGGCGAGAAACAGCAGAAAATGATCTACTCAAACCCCGGTCAGGGCAAGGCGGTGGAAAACATCCCCGTGCCCCCGGAGGAAGCAGCCAAATTCTGCCTGGATGAGGGCGAGGTGCTGGAGCTGGCCCGCTGGGCGGACATCATTGAAAAGCACTATTCCGAAGAAGCCGGCTACTTCAAGCCCATGGACATGGAGTGGGCCAAGGACGGACAGACCGGCGAACTGTTCATCGTCCAGGCCCGGCCGGAAACGGTGGTCTCGCGCCGCGAGGCCGGCGTTATCAAGCGCACCGTCCTGGAAAAGACCGGTCCTGTGCTGGCCGAGGGCATGGCCGTCGGCGACCTGGTGGGAACAGGCAAGGCCGCCGTCATCAGAAGTGCCGAGAACATCAGCCAGTTCAAGGAGGGCATGGTGCTGGTCACCGAGATGACCGACCCGGACTGGGTGCCCATCATGAAGATCGCCTCGGCCATTGTCACCGATCACGGTGGGCGCACCTGCCACGCCGCCATCATCTCCCGCGAGTTGGGCATCCCCTGCATCGTGGGCACCGGCAACGGTTCCAAGAACGTGTCGGACGGCCAGGAAATCACGGTATCCTGCGCCGGGGGCAGCAAAGGCGTGATCTATTCCGGCATCCTGCCTTTCAAGGAGGAGACCATCCGGCTGGAAGAACTGACCATGCCCGCCATGCCCATGTTCTACCATCAGAGCGACCCCGACCGGGCCTTCCCCGACTCGCGCTATCCCCATGCGGGTGTGGGGCTGGTGCGCGTGGACGAGGTGATCCGCGACGAGGTGAAGGTGCACCCCCTGGCCTGCATCAACTACCCGTCCACTGACCAGGAAAAGGTGGACAAGGTCAGCGCCGGATACCCGGACAAGAAGGAATACTTCGTGACCCGGCTTTCCCAGGGCGTGGGGCGCATCGCCGCAGCAGCCCACCCCAAGCCGGTGCGGGTGCTGCTCTCAGACGCCACCTCCAAGGAGATGACCCGGCTCATCGGGGGCTCCGAGCATCCTCACAACGACGCCAACCCGCTGCTGGGAACCCGCGGCGCGGGGCGCTACCTGGACTTTGATTACGAGGAGGCCTTCGGCTTGGAACTCAAGGCCCTGGTCCGGGTCCGGGAGACCATGGGGCTGAAAAATGTCTCGCTGGTGCTTCCCGCCGCCCAGAGCGTCAAGGAGCTCAAGAGCGTGACGGCCCTGCTGGAGCAGGAGGGGCTGGTCCGGGGACAGGAGGGGCTGGAACTGCACCTGCTTTGCCGCACCCCGGCGCAGATGATGGCCCTGGATTCCTTCGCGGACATGGTGGACGGGTTCGTGGTCCATGTGAGCGAGTTGGCCCAGCTCACCCTGGGAATAGACATGTCCAACGTGCTCATGAAGGAGCATTACGATGAAAAGCACCCCGCTGTGCTTTCGCTGATCGAAACGGGGGTCGACCTGGCCGCCAAGACCGGCAAGCCTTTGGGCCTGGCCGGCATCAGCCCCGCCAACCTGCAGGCATTCGGAAAATCCGATGTGGCCAGAAAGGCCGGGTACTTCGTGATGAAGCCGGATGTCTTCCCCAGCGGCCGCGAGGCCCTGCTGGAGGCAGAGGGCAAGAGCATCCACTAGGGAGCCTGCTTAGGGCCTGCATCAGTATAAAGTGTATGGAAAAAGCCTCCGGTTTTCCGGGGGCTTTTTTTTGGCCTGATTCCGCCACAGGCGCGTCCGGCCGCCATTTGCCGGAAGCCGGAGCCTCGTCCGTCACGGATTGCCTTCGCGGCGCCGCGTGGGCTTTTAAAACGGGCCGGGAGAAATGCCGCGCCATGGGACAGACCCTGATTGCTCCATGGTCAGCGGGCAATCCGGGCCCACGCAGCAAATTCGAGTTTCCCGTGAAATATACTGTGATAATATTATTTCTCGTGATAAATTTTCCCCATCAAAAAGGGTGTTTCATATAATGTGCATCAGCACCGATTCATTAAAGGACGATAAAATGCTGAAAAACAAACTGCTTGTTCTTCTCCTGGCCGGGCTGCTTGCGTGGGCTTTTGCTGGCTGCTCCGGTGAGGAGGAGCCGCAGGACACCATATCCAACCGCACAATCACCGGCACGATCAATTATTTCAACTACGCGCAGGGTGACTACGAAGTCTGGATACTGGAAGCAAGTACAAGCGGGACAGGAATGCTTACCCAATATGGAGATACCGTTGTCACGGGCTCTGCAAGCACTGCCTTTTCCGTGTCCTTTCCGGCGAATGTCTACCAGTTCGACATTTTCGCCTTCAACAACGCCAACGGCGACAGTGCCTGGGACAGCTCTGAGGCGGTGGGATATGTTTCCAGCCTGGATATGACGGACGGCCAGACAGCGTTCGATATCAACATCTGCGTGGGTGGGCCGAGCGATTATCTCAACAAGAACACCATCTGCTCCACCGATGGCAACGTGACCATCAGCGGCCAGTTGGGAACAACAATAACCGGGGCCGACCTGACCAATCTTATGGGGGGAGTCAAGGCTTTCGA
>JAOUPZ010000310.1 GCA_029879595.1 Deltaproteobacteria bacterium
GGTGGAACTGCTGCGGCCCGCTCTGAGCAAACCGCTGCCCCCGGCGGTGGTGGGAGAGGCGGCCCGGCTGTTTACCTACCTGGAGCAGCACCATCTGCAACAGCGGCTGATAGCCAACCACCAGCTGGGTCATCTCAGAAACAGCCCCCTGGAGGCTTCCGAGCTCATGTACAGGGCCTTTCCCCGGCCCCACTGGGAGGAGGTGAAGTCCCAGGCCCTGCGTCACGGGGTTGATCCGTACTTTGTGCTGTCCATCATGCGCGAGGAGAGCCGCTTTTATACCACGGCGGACAGCCGGGCGGGGGCCAGGGGGCTGATGCAGCTCATGCCCGCCACGGCGCGGATGCTGGCCAAGCGGCTGAAGATTCCCTTTGATGAGAAACACCTGCACGAACCGGAGACCAACATTCCCCTGGGCACAATGTACCTCAAGCGGGTCCTGGACCGGTTTTCCCACAATCCGGTCTACGCCGCCGGGGCCTATAACGCCGGGCCCACGGCCATGAGCCGCTGGCTGCGCAGGATGAACGACCTGCCCATGGACATCTTCATCGAACGTATCCCCTATGAGGAAACCCAGAACTATGTGAAGCGGGTTTTCCTTTCCTACCAGGCCTATACGAGCCTGTACCGCTGAGTCGCCTCCTCCGGGTCTGCTCCGGGTCTGCTCCGGTGTTCCGTTCGGCCCTGGGGCCGCCGGTTTTGCGCATCCGTTCACGATGGGTTACAAAGGTATAGGCGGCGCCAACCGTCACGGTCCAGGGAAAGGGCCAGTGCCCGGCGGGAGAACAGGGATGCCTGAGCGCGCTCCTTTGGGCGCGGCTTGAAAAGGCCTGCTTTTCGCCATGGCGTCAGGCCCCAAGACGGGGAGGCTAGCGCTTCCCCCATGAACGCGGATGGACCCGCAAAGCGCCAAGGAATGGATTCCAGATGGCCCCAGCCGGTTTCAGGAAGTATTTCGTAAGCATATTGCGCCTGCCTGGAGGGCTGTTGTGCGCCCTGGTGCTGCTTTGTCTCCTCGCTCAGCCCGCCCTTGCCGCAAAGTTTAACTCGTCCGAAGGCCCCATGGAGGCCTACTGGTGGCGGGGACGGATTGTGGTGGAGGCCATTCCCCGGAGCAACGAGGGCTATATCCACCTGGCCCGCCGCCTGATGGCCGATCCCGATAACCATGGCGCGCTCTCCGAGTTCAACAAGAATCGCCCCGTGATGGATGGGCGCCCCGTGGCCCTGCCTCTCAACCTGCTGCGCCCCGAGCTAAAGGGGGAGGTGCTCCGTGAGCTTTATCCCGAGGATGAACTGACCGAGCGGGGCTGGAGCCATCGGGTGGATGACCCCCTGGAGAGCCTGATGCAGTTGACCGAGGCCTATACGGGGTCCAAGAGAAGCTATAAGGAACTGGCCCGCTTCAACAAGATCTCCAACCCGGACATCCTGCGCCAGGGAATGGAAATCGTCATTCCCCTGGAATGGATACCCGATGAACTGGGGTTCCGGCCAGTGGCTGTGCGGGAACCGCTGGCACTGCTCAAGGAAAAGTCGGGGCGGATGTTCGCCACCTATGTTCTGCGTCCCAACGATACTCTGTACTCACTTCTCATCCGCTTTACCGACCGGGAACGCGCCGAGGAGATCAACCGCATGGCCGGGCTCCTCATGCAGATGAACAATATCGGCAAACCCACCCAGATCCACCCCGGCAAAACCATCCGCTTTCCCATCGAGTGGATATCCGAGGAGTTTCTGGGGCAGGGGTTTGCCGCTCTGCGCAGGCCACTGGCGGAGTCTGCTCCCCGGGAGGATAAGGAACAGGCCGCGCCCGCGCCCGCGCCGGAGAAAAAGGCGGGCGGGGGATTGGGGCAGGTGCATGTGATAGTCGACGCGGGCCACGGCGGGCGTGATCCGGGAGCGGTATATGGGCGCCGGGGCAGCAGGGACTATGTGTTTGAGCATGAGGTCGTGCACGACATCTCCCTGCGGTTGATCCCTCTGCTGGAAAAGAACGGCCACCGGGTCTATCCGGTAATTGAGGACACCGAGGTCACCAGCCCGGTGGACAGGATATCCACGGATACCCTGGGTGCCGAGCAGGTGCGCGTCACTCCCCCCTACAAGATGGAATCGGCCAATGTGGCGGTCAACATGCGGGTGTTTCTCATCAACAGCCTGTACCGCCAGTTGCTGGGCCAGGGGGTCCCCCGCGAGAACATTGTCCTTATCTCCATCCATGGCGACGCCCTGGCCCATACCCTGCGCGGCGCCATGGCCTACTATCCCGATCATCGCCTGCGGGCCCGGGAGTTCGCTCCGCGCTCGCGGGTGTACAAGATCCGCAAGGAGGCCCTGCCCAGCCGGATCAGTTTCACGCCCGTGGAGTCAAAGCGCTCCCATGAGGCCAGCCGGGAGTTCGCCGAACTCCTGATCGAGGAACTGGGCGACCACAAGCTGGGGGTCAGCCGCCGCAAGCCGGTGCGCTCATATTTCTACCGCAACGGTGAGCGCACCCTGCCGGCCGTGCTGCGCTATTCTCCCGTACCGGTTTCCGTGCTGGTGGAGGTGGCCAATCTTAACAACCGCTCCGACAGACTGACACTGCTCTCACCGCACTACCGGCAGCGGCTGGCCCGGGGCATATCCGCCGGGGTGGACGCCTACAAGTCCTTGCTGAAGCGCCGCCTGCGGCAGGGGAAATCCTCCGGCCCCCTGGTCAGCGCCCGCCCCTGAGGGGCACTCCTCGTTCAATAACTTCTCCTTTCAATACTCCCCTGTTTTTCCGGGTGGAGCATGGAGTGTTGTCCATGCTAGGCTTAGTAATTGGAGTAAACCATGAAAGCCGCGGACTTTTCGGAGTTGTGGGGAAGATAATCCAGACCGCCTGGTTGTCGCGGCCGGCAGAAAGGGAGCCACCGCAAGGGGCGCCGGGCGGGGTTATTAAACAGGAGCAGAAAATATAATGCCAGCAATTGCAATCAACGGATTCGGGCGGATCGGACGCCTGGTCATGCGCGCCGGACGCGGCAATCCGGCTTTTGACGTAAAGGCCATCAACGACATCGCCGATGCCAAGACCATGGCGCACCTTTTCAAGTACGATTCCAACTACGGCCCCTATCAGGGCGAGGTGCGGGTGGAGGGCGACAACCTGGTGATCGACGGCAAAACCATCCGTGTCACCTCGGAGCGCGACCCGGCAAACCTGCCCTGGAAAGAGCTGGGCGTGGATGTGGTGCTGGAGTGCACGGGCATATTCACCGACGTGGCCGGAGGGGAAAAACACCTGGCTGCCGGAGCAAAGAAGGTGCTGTTCTCCGCCCCGGCCAAAGGCGACGGCATTCTCACCGTGGTCAAGGGCGTAAACCACGGGCTGTATTCCAAGGACACCCACAACCTGGTCTCCAACGCCTCGTGCACCACCAACTGCCTGGCCCCGGTGGTAAAGGTGCTGCACGAGAAGTTCGGCATAAAGCGGGGGCTGATGACCACTATTCACGCCTATACCAATGATCAGGCCACGCTGGACCAGCCACATAAGGATCTGCGGCGCGCACGGGCTGCGGGGTTGTCCATGATCCCCACATCCACCGGGGCGGCCCGGGCCATCGGGCTGGTGATGCCCGAGCTCAAGGGCCGGCTGGACGGTTTTGCAGTCCGCGTTCCCACGGCCACAGTTTCGGTGGTTGACGTCACCTTCGAATTGGAAAAGTCCACCACGGCAGAGGAGGTGAACGCAGCGCTGAAGGCCGCCGCGGAAGGCCCCATGAAGGGCGTGCTGGGTTATACCGATGAGCCGCTGGTCTCCATGGACTTCAAGGGTGATCCCCGTTCTTCTATCGTGGACGGCCTTTCCACCGCCGTGATGGACGGCAATATGGTGAAGGTGGTGTCCTGGTACGACAATGAATGGGGCTTTTCAAA
>JAOUPZ010000309.1 GCA_029879595.1 Deltaproteobacteria bacterium
AACGGGAAAAAGCCCACATGGGGGGTGCGGGTCAGACCGGCGATGTGCAACGGGCCGGATGAATTGCCGATGAACAGCCGCGCCCCGGCAATAAGCCCCACCAGTTCAGCCAGGGTCTGGTCAGTGCGTATTTTAACGCCCTCCAGGCCGCCGAAGTGCTCCGCCAGCACCGGCTCATCCTGGGCGTCCCCCACCACGGACACCTCCTCGCCGGCGGCGGCAAAGGCCCGGGCCAGTTCCACGAAGCGCTCCAGGGGCCAGGAAAGCGCCGTTTCGTTGCGCTTGTAGGGATGGAGCATCACCCCGGCACGTTCCGGCGGCAGGGGCAGCTTCAGGGTGGGAAAAACGAATTCCTCGCGCAGGCCCAGCAGGGGCAGAAAACCCAGGTTCAGCTCATACTCCGCCTGCGTGGAGCCCCGGCGTGTCCTGCCAAAGGAGATGTTGAAGCGCCAGCCGAAAATCCTGCGGCGCGGTCCTGCCCTGAGGGGTATGCGGGCCCGGTATACCAGGCGGGCCGAGGCCCCTTCCGCATACACCACCAACGCCGCGTCGAACCTCTCCCGGCGGACAAGTTCCAGCAGATCCTCCTCCAGCAGGCGGAGCTCATTGCTGGTGCGCTTCTCCCGGTGGCGTTTCAGCAGAATGCCCTCGTCGGCCAGCACACCATCGAACTCACCGATCATCTCCACCAGGGGAATCAGGGGGCGGCTGACCAGCGCGCTCAGGTGCGCCCCGGGCAACTGGGCCTTGATGGCGACCGCCAGGGGCAGGGTCAGGATCAAGTCACCCAGGCCGTCATTGCGCACCAGCAGTATTCTCGGCGCGCTTCCCAGCTTTTTCAGTATTTTTTGTCCTTTCATATAAAGCTTTCTCTCCCTCTGTCACTCCTCAGGACCGCTTTCCCCGGGCCGACCGCCTGGCCTTGCCCCCCTTTTTTTCCGGGGTCGGTCCCTGCCCCGGCGGGGCTTCCACATCCGCCGGACGGCAGCCCAGCACCCGGGAGCACCAGGTCAGTACGTCCTCCAGCACGGCCCGCCATTCCGGTTCATTGAAAAGCTCGTGGTTCAACCTTTCATAGCAGACCAGGTTCTTTTCCGGCGCAGCCAGTTTTTCAAACCAGCCCCGCCCCGCCGGCGGATAAACCACCTTCTCGCACTCTCCCGTCAGGTACAAAAGCGGTTTTTTCAGGCTGGTGATCCCGTTGTGGGCCAGGGTATAGGAGCCCACCATCTCCCGCAGAAACCGGGGCGTGATGGTCTTGAACCGCAGGGGGTCCTTGTAGTACCGGGGCCAGACCCGCCGGTCCCTGGTCAGCCGCCAGGGCCGGGAAGCCACGGGCAGATGCATCCAGGGCACCAGCCGCAGCACTGTGTTCACGAGCAGCATTCCCATTTTTTCCAGCAGCGGGGGCAGGCCCAGCAGGGGTGATGAGAGCACCAGGGCGGACACCTCCACCGGCAAGGAGCGTTCCTCCAGCATCTTCATGGCCCGCAGGGCGACCAGTCCCCCGTTGCTGTGGCCCAGCAGCACCAGCGGCGCCGGAGTTCCCCCGCCGGACGGGGCGTCGGGGGCGGGCATTTCACGGGCACCCACCTGCTCCAGCACATGCAGCAGGCCCTCGCACAGCACGTTGTAATCCGACACATCGCCGCGCCGCCCCGAGGAGCGGCCATGGTGGTAATGGTCGAACAGGTAGGCCGACACGCCCCCCTCCTGGAGCTCCCGCGCCACATGATCCCACCAGCAGAGATGCTCGGAAAACCCATGGGATATCACCATGTGCAGCCATGGTTTTCTGGCGGGATAGGAGCGGAAGGCCAACGTACCGTGAGGGCCTTCCAGCATGCGCACCGATGGGGGAGGATCAGCCGGAGCGGGGGAAAAGGAGCTCGTAGGGGGTATATTCTTCCTCATCCGGTTGACCTGTATATCCTTCAATGGAATGTTTGCCCCGGAAACCGTTTTTATCCTTCGCGGCGTGGCCCATCTCCTGGATGGCTTGCGGGTCCAGTTCGGTCAGCAACACATCCGGGTATGCAATGGTAAACGGCAGGGAAATCGCGGCGGGTCCGCCGTCCTGCCTCCGGGCCAGCAGATGCACCCCCAGAGCGTGGGTGTGCATCACCAGCGAAATGTGAACCCCTTCGATGCCCGAATCCAGCTCGCATTCAAAAATATGGGTGCTGCAGGCGTCAATCTCCTCCACTTCTCCCATGCGGCCCACCAGGGAAAGGGTGCAGTTCTGCCGCCCTATCCTGACCATCCTGTCCGGTCTGTCGCGCAGCCACTCCAGAACGTTCTTCCTGGTCTGCTCCAGATCACCTGAATTATTCAATACCTCTTTGTTTTTTCCCATCAAAACGCTCCCATGAAACCTTGGTTTAAAACCCCGCAGGCTGCAAAATCAGCTCTGCGGCGGGTCCCCGGGCTTTGTTATATATTCTGACGATCATCCTACTACCCCATTTTTAATATATATCACGCCCAGGTTGACAAGGCTACGGGTGATGGATAGCCTTGATCACTCGGGTGCCCCGCCAGGGGTTAAAAGGGAATCCGGTGAAACTCCGGAGCTACCCCCGTAACTGTAATGCGCCAGCCTCGCGCTTTGAGAAACGCGCGATGGAAGGATTGCCGGCAACACCACGCCACTGGGGCTGACACCCCGGGAAGGCGCTGCCGGAGTACGCAAGCCAGGAAACCTGCCCGAAAACCATGCTTCGAACGCCTTCGGTGGGAAGGTGGGAGTTCATGCGGTGTGTCAGCGCCGGATGCATGCCCGGGACCAGACAGCGGGACCTTTGTTCAGCCCGGCCAGCCCCCTTTTTCCCCTGAAAAACCTGTAACGCCCCCGGACCCCGGATAACCGCGGCCGGAGACCAATGGTTCGGGACCTTGCTGCCTGATGAAAAGGCCGGTTTGCAAATTGCTTGAAACGGGTGTGGCACTGCCAGGGCGACTCGCCTGGGCCGCGCTGCTGGCCGGTGCTCTGGTAGCGGGCTGTGAAGGCCTGGAGGGCCGCCCCGAGGGCCGCGACCCCGTGGGCGAAATCACTCAGCCGGGAAGCTCTCTGCCGGGGGGAGACTACCTGTTCTGCGTCACCAACCTGGGGCATACCCTGCGGGCTTTCGACCCGGCCGCAGGCACATGGGGCTACGCGCGCTATCTGGAGCCGGACCCGGTGGGCCCCTGGCTATACGGCACCCCCCCCACGGGCTACTACATATCCCGGGTGGACGGCGGCGGCGGCGGCAGAAACGCCCTGATCAGGTTCAATCCGCGCACGGGGGTGGAGTCGGGCCGCCTGTACTTCCCCGCCAACTCCAATCCCAACGAGCTGCTCATTTTGCCGGGCAGTTCCCCCCTCACCGGCTGGGTGGCCCTCCGGGGCTCCAGCTTTGACAACTTCGCCACCAACGGCCTGGCGGTGGTGAACCTGGAGACTCTTGCCCAGACGGCCTTTTTCGATCTGAACGCGCTGGCCCCCCTGGCCGGAATCACCCAGACCTCGCTGCTGGGCTTCGTGCATGACCCGGCCTGCAACGCCGGAGCGGGCTGCGTCTATGGCCTGGTAAACAACTGGAGCATGTCCGACGGCTACAGGCCGGGACGGCTGCTGGCGCTGGCCGCCGGAGCGGCTGGGGAGCCGGCGCTGCTGGACAGCGAGACCCTGGGGGTGAACCCGGTGCTGCCTCTGCTGCTGGATGAGGGAACCGGTGAGCTCTGGGTGGCCAATAACGGCGGGTACAGCTCGCTGTGTCCGGACGCGGATAGTTGCGCCGGGCAGCCCGGCAGCCTGCAGGCCCTGGACACCGGACGGCTGGACAACGGCGTACCGGAAGACGCCGCGGTGATCCGGCTGGGCGGGCCGGGAAGCTGCGCCGCCGGGGCCGGCCCTTGCGTGAAATATGACGA